>SVOI01000008.1 GCA_015066465.1 Oscillospiraceae bacterium | reverse complement strand
GTAAATCTACAATTGAAATTTTAAGAAAATGTGGTGCTTTTGGTAATTTACCTGAAAGTGACCAGATGTCATTGTTTTAATCAGTAAAAAATATTGGTAATATATAGGAGTGTGTTTATTATGGCAATCGGTTCTATTATAGCAGGTGGCGTTGGTATTGCGGCTGCCGCTGGTGTAGGTGTTAGTATGCTTCGTGCTGCTACAACTTATAAAGCAAAACCAATGAAAGATGCTGAAGGCTATCCTGTAGAAAATGCAGATGTTGAAAGATATATAAACAATCTTTCAAAAGCGATTCAGATACCTACAATTTCAAATTTTGACAACGATTTAGTTGACTGGTCAAAATTTGATGAATTTCACGCATTTTTAGAAGAAGCATATCCGCTTATTCACTCAAAACTTGAAAAGACTATTATTTCTAAAAAGAGTCTTGTTTTTCATTGGAAGAGTGCTCACCCAGAGAAAGAGCCTATTTGTATGCTCGCTCATCAGGATGTTGTTCCTGTTTCTCCTGGTACAGAAAACGACTGGACTTACCCTGCATTCAGCGGTACAGTAGCTGATGGTTTCGTTTGGGGTAGAGGTGCGCTCGATATTAAAAACCATCTTATTGGTGTTATGGAAGCAGTTGAAACTCTTCTTGAAGAGGGTTATGTTCCTGAAAGAGATGTTTACCTTTGTTTCGGTCATAACGAAGAAGTTATGGCAGAGGGTACACATTCAGGTGCTTACTGCATTATGGAATATTTCAAAGAAAAAGGCATTAAACTTGATAGCGTAATTGACGAAGGTGGCGCAATTCTTCCTGTTAATGTAAAAGGTGTTATTAATAAGAAATTAGCAGGTGTCGGTGTTGCTGAAAAAGGTCATGTTGACTTTGAAATTTCTACATTTGCTAAAGGTGGTCACTCTTCACAACCACCAAAACACACAGCGTTAGGTGAACTTGCGAAAATTATCTGCAAACTTGAGAAAAATCAGTTTAAAGAAGAAATTACACCAATGATGTCAGCATTATTTACTGAAATTGGTAAAAATACAACTTACCCGGTAAGATGCGTAATGTGTAATGTTCCGATTTTAAAACCACTTATCAGAAAAATTATGATTCAGATTCCACCTGCAGCTTGTATGACAAGAACAACAACTGCAGTAACAATGGCTAAAGGTAGTCCTGCACCAAATGTGCTTCCGCAAAAGGCTACTATTAATGTAAACTTGAGAATTATGCCAGGTCAGACTATTGAGGCTGTTGAAGCACATCTTAAAAAGATTGCTGGTAAAGACGCTGAAGTTAAATTAGTTAAAGGTAATAACCCTTCAAAAATTTCACCAACAGATTCAAGAGCATTCAAAACAATTGCTAAAATCTGTAAGTCAATGGATGAAGACAATATTATTGCACCATATCTCGTTATGGGCGGTACAGACTCTCGTCAGTATGAACCGGTTTGTGATAATATTTATCGTTATTCTCCATTCCCGGTATCAACAGAACTTCTTTTAACTACTCACGGTACAAACGAAAGAATTCCTGTTTCTGCATTAGGCGACGGCGTTGTGTTCTTTAAGAGATATATTAAGGAACTTACTAAGGATTGATAAGTAATGCAAAATGCAGAATTTTGAAAGTCCTCGGACTTGATTATAATTAATTATCGATAAAAACAACAAGTTCTATCATTTTTAGTTTACAATAAACTTTAAATGATAGAACTTATCTTTTTGTTTTTTATTATAATTGCAACGCAGTTCCAAAATTGTGCATTATGCATTGTGAATTATCTGTTTTATAATTGCGTCGCAGACCATTAATTTTGCATTCTGCATTTTGAATTTTGCATTTAATGAAATAATCGCAAAGCGATTATTTCATTAAGCCATTCGCAACGCACCAGTCGTGGAATGATTTAAGTGAACGGAGTCTTGCACTTGAAAGGTTGTGATTGTTACGGGTGTACCAGTTAAATGTATCGATACCCTGAAGTCTTATAAGTTCTTTAGCAGTAGCGTTGAAACCACTGTCAATTGCATTGTCAAGAAGAATAATTTCGTTGTAACGCTGTTCAGCAAGAGCCATATCACCAGAAACAAATGCTTCGTGGAATCTCTGGAAGAATGCACCACCGCAAGAAGTTGGTGTAGCCATAACACCACGGGCACCCGCTACATAAGAGTCAAAGAGGAAAGGCATATTTGCCTGGATGATTGTTGAATCATATTTGTTATCGATTTTACTCTGAATACCTTCCATTGTGCAGGTTGTGTCTTTAATACCGAAAATCTTACCTGTTTTAGCAAGTTCACCATAAGCTTTGCCGCTAATTAAGTGTGGCTGAAAACCAGGAAATTCATAAAGGAAAACGGGGAGAGTAGTTACATCTAAAAGTTTAGATATGTATTCAACAAATTTGTCATCATCGTTGCCTAAACCCTTTATTGTGAAAACAAGACCATCAACACCTGTCTGTTCCATTTTTTTGACTTCTTCAATATTACCTTCAAGAGTAGGTTCGATGTTAGCAGTAGCAACAACAGTTGTGTTACCTTTGTGTTTTGCAGTAAGAGTTGCAAGTTTAAGTCTCTCTTCAAGAGTTAACTGTGTCATTTCAGAACTACCACAAACTGCAAAAAGGTGGTCAACACCCTGAGCAACCTGCCAGTCAGCATATTTCTCATAAGTATTGTAGTCAATGCTTTTATCCTCAAAATAAGGAGTGAGCATAAGGGAATAAATACCGTCTTTTGTTTCTTTAGTTAACTGTGCCATTTTTTAGGACTTCCTTTTTTATATTTTTTATATAGTGTTATAGGGCTGTACTACAAGCACAGCCCTATAGGCAACGAGAGTTGAACCCCGTACGCCTAAAATTTAAATCTTTCGGCACATTAAGGCGTTTTTTGGTTTGTTATACGACAGTATGACTGCACCAAAGAAACACCTTACTGTACCAAAATCTTTAAAATTTTAGGTGCGAGCAGTTTTGTAAGATATAAAAATTTTCAATAACAAGAAAAAACTCGAAGGAATACTATTGTATTTCAAGAGTTTTGACGCTGTTAGTGGGAATTTTTGTCTTCCAAAACCGTGCGGTATTCGACTCTCGTTGCCTTTTAATTATTGAACGTTCTTTTTAAGAGTAGCAAGTTCTTCTGCGAGTACTGGTGGAATTTTATCACCGAATTTAGCGTAGAATTCTTCAATACCTTTAGCATCTTCTTGCCAGAGTTCTTTTTCAACTTCAAGAATGCTCTTGAGAGATTCGAGAGAAACTTCACCTTCAAGACCTTCAATATTGATATCTTCAGCATTTGGAATGAAACCGATTTCAGTTTCTTTTGCACCTACTTTGCCTTCGCAACGGTCAATAATCCAGTCAAGTACACGAAGGTTGTCACCGAAACCAGGCCACATAAAGTTGCCTTCATCATCTTTACGGAACCAGTTAACATTGAAGATTTTTGGTGCTTTATCAGCATCAAGAGTCTTACCAATGTCAATCCAGTGTTGCCAGTAGTCAGCCATATTGTAACCGCAGAATGGTAACATAGCCATTGGGTCACGACGAACAACACCAACTGCACCAGCTGCAGCAGCAGTTGTTTCAGAAGCCATAATTGAACCTACGAATACACCGTGATTCCAGTCACGTGATTGGTAAACGAGTGGAGCGAGTTTTGCACGTCTGCCACCGAATACAATAGCTGAAATCGGCACACCGTTAGGATTTTCAAATTCAGAGCTTAAGCATGGGCAGTTAACTGCAGGTGCTGTGAAACGGCTGTTTGGATGAGCACCTTTTTCTTCGCTTGTCTGACCATTCCAAGGGTTACCTTTCCATTCAACAGCATTTGCTGGAGGATTCTTATCGAGACCTTCCCACCAAACTGTGTTATTGTCAAGGTTATGAGCAACGTTTGTGAAGATTGTACCTTCTTTAGTTGTTGCAAGAGCGTTAGGGTTAGATTTTTCGTTAGTACCAGGAGCAACGCCGAAGAAACCATTTTCTGGGTTAATAGCGTAAAGTCTTCCGTCAGCACCTTTTCTAATCCAAGCAATATCGTCACCAACGCACCATACTTTGTAGCCTTTTTTCTGGTAGCTTTCTGGTGGAATAAGCATAGCAAGGTTTGTTTTACCGCAAGCTGATGGGAAAGCAGCACAGATATATTTAACTTCGCCCTTTGGATTCTGGATACCAAGAATGAGCATATGCTCTGCTTGCCAGCCTTCTTTCCAACCTTGGTAAGAAGCAATACGAAGAGCAAAGCATTTTTTACCAAGAAGAACGTTTCCGCCGTAACCTGAGTTAACTGAAATAATTGTGTTATCCTGTGGGAACTGGCAGATATATCTCTTTTCTTCATCAATAGAGCAACGGCAGTGGAGACCACGAACCCAGTCATTGCTGTCGCCAAGAACGTCTAAAACAGCCTTACCAACTCTTGTCATAATAACCATGTTGAGAACAACGTAGATTGAGTCTGTAAGTTCAATACCGATTTTTGCAAATGGTGAGCCAACAGGACCCATTGAGTAAGGAATAACGTACATTGTTCTGCCTTTGTAACTGTCACGAGCTATATCATAAAGCATTGTGTAAGCTTCTTGAGGGTCCATCCAGTTGTTTGTAGGACCTGCTGCTTCTTTAGTAGGAGCACAAATGAAAGTACGGCCTTCAACACGAGCAACGTCGTTAACTGCAGTTCTGTGAAGATAGCAGTTAGGAAGAAGGTCTTGGTTGAGCTTAATAAGTTCGCCTGTTGAACAAGCAGTAGCTCTTAATTCTTCAATTTGTTCTTGTGAACCATCAATCCAGACAATTTTATCTGGTTTTACAAGTTCAACTTTCTCGTCAATCCAAGAAAGAACGCTTTTGTTTGTTGTTAATGCGGACATTGTAAATACCTCCTGTGAAAATTAGTTTTTCACCAAATTTATACATTTAACATTTTACACTATTTAAAGTCAAATTTCAATAGAAAAGCTCAAATATTTATATACAATTATTTATATTATTTAATATATTTATTTGTAAATTCTTCTACTTTATTCCAATAAAGTTCCGGGTGAACTTTATATGAGTCAGCGTGAGTAGCATCTGGCACTACAAGCATATCTTTTTCAGAAGCACAAGCATCAAAGTTTTTCTGCAACATATCAAATGGCACGTAATCATCCTGTTCACCGTGAATGAAAAGCACCGGTGTCTTTGATTTCTTTAACTGCTCAATAGATGAAGCTTGTTTTAAGCTATGACCTTTAAAAATAGAGTGAATATTACTTGAAGCGTAAAGGGTAGGGAAGGCGTTTAATTTATAAGTCTTTTTAAGCTCATATTTAAATTCATCCCATACACTTGTAAAGCCACAGTCTTCTATAGCACATTTAACGTTTTCTGGTAATTCTTCACCAACTGTCATCATAACTGTTGCACCCCCCATAGAAATACCGTGAAGCACAATCTGACATTCAGGGTGAATTCCTGCTAAATAATTTATCCAGTCAACCATATCAAGTCTGTCAAGCCAACCCATAGAAACGGCGTTGTGCTCACTGTGGTCGTGACCACGAAGTGCCGGCAATATTACATTATATCCCCATTCATAATATTTTTCAGCAAGGTTTGCCATATAAAATGGTTCACAGTTAAAGCCGTGGATTAAAATTGCCCACTTGTCGCTCTCTACGGGATTTTTAATCATAAATCCGTGAATAGATTTGTTATCTCTGTTTTTTATAACAATATGGTCAGCTTTTTCTTGTGTTTTAGAAGTATCAGCAGGTGGTTCTGGTTCGTTACCCTTAACCCAATCAGCAAATTTTGAAAATTGCTTGTGAGCACGAGTGAGTACAAAGCCAGTAAACAAAGCACCACTTACTGCATAAACAGTACCAGCAGCCAAACCAACCTTTAAAAGCTTATTCTTTTTACTCATAAAATCACCCTTTATAATTTAGTTGCTACTATTATACAACAATATGTATGATATTTCAATTACTAAATTGTTAAATGAATAAGCAACTTGTAAGCTCTAAACTAAAAAATAGATTGCATTTTCATATACATTATGTTAAAATATTTCGGAATGGGGGTTATCCTGATGGCAAATGATATTATTTTTAAAACTAAAGCATTTGGTGGTTTTAATAAAGAAGAGGTTATGACTTACATAAATAACCTTATTTCAGAAAAGGCGGCACTTGAAACCAAGTGTAAGGAATTAACTGATGCCAATAATAATTTGAAAAATGAAATTGATGAAGCATCAGAAAAGGTAAAAGAAGCTGAAGAAAAAGTTTCAAAAGCAGAAGAAAAGCATAATGAAGATGAACAACGTTTAAAGGTTGAAAGAGAAATTAACACCGCTCTTACAGAAGATAAAGAAAAATTAAACGTTGAAATTTTAAAGCTTAATAAAGAAATTACAGAGCTTAAAAATAAACCTGTTTTAAGTGAAGAAGATGCAGCAGTTTTAAAGGCTGAAAATGCAAAGCTTAAGACTGAGTGCGATAAGTTAAAAGCTATGGAGCAACAAGTTGGTGCTGCTATGCTTGATGCTCGTCTTCGTTCAGATGAGCTTATTAAAGAAGCAGAAGAGAAGGCTGAAATTGTTAGAAAAGACGTTTATGACGCTATTGGCGACACTGCTTTAAAAATTGATGAGCTTTCAGGTGGTATTACTGAAATTGCACGTAACTTTACTAAAGCAGTAAGCGAAGTTGAAATGAGAATCAATCTTCTCACTGGTAATATGAGTAAAACTGCTCAGGCTCTTATTTCTAATAATTTAGAAGCATCTCCATTAAGACTTCAGAATACTGCTTCAAATGAAGAATTTGCGGACTCAGATGTTGATGTTTTAGAGGTTATAGAACAAGAAATTGAGCGTACCAATGAAACAGTGCTTAATGATGAGCATAAGCCTATAATTAAAGTTAAAGCAAAGCCGGTTGAGTGAATTGAAAGAATATTACTTAAATTCAGACAATATAAATGAATGGGTAGAAAAATTAGAAAAAGGTGACAGAGTTTATTTAAGTGGCACTATTTATACAGCACGTGATGCAGCACATAAAAAAATAGTTGCTTTGTTAGAAGAAAATAAACCATTGCCTTTTGAATTACAAAATTCTATTATTTATTATGCTGGGCCTACCCCTGCAAAAAATAACCTTGCTATTGGTAGTATTGGCCCTACAACCTCATCACGAATGGATGTGTTTACACCACTCCTTTTAGATAATGGCTTAAAGACTATGATTGGTAAAGGTGGCAGAAGTGAAGACGTAGTTTCTTCAATGGTTAAAAATAAAGCAGTTTATTTTGCCGCTGTTGGTGGCGCTGGCGCTCTTTATTCTAATGCAGTTACAAATTGCGAGGTAATTGCTTTCAGTGACCTTGGTTGTGAATCAGTAAAACGTTTAACTATTAAAGATTTTCCTGTTACAGTTGCTATTGATAGTAACGGTAAATCACTTTTTGAAAGGTGAGTAGTTATAAAACAAATCAATTACTTTGAGATGTTAAAAAATTTATCGTCTTTAAATTATGAGATGTTTTGTAAAATATTAAATAACCAGTCAATAAGTAAAGAAAAAGTTGATTTTAATTCTTTACAAGAAGAAATTTATAATAATTTGCTTAGTGAATTTATTTCACCAATAGAAAGAGAAGATATTTTTATATTACAAAAAAGGCTCGAGGAAGAATTTTTAGAGATTTGTTCCTTTAGCCTTTTAAAATCTAAAGAAAAAATTTTTTTAGAAGAAATATGCAGTTTATTAAAGGATAATGTAATAGTTTTTTCAGAGTTAAAGAACTTTAAAACGCCTAAAAAACTTTTAAGATTAATAAGAGAGAATAAAAAATGCGCTCAAAATCTCTTGATATCTATTATTAACTATGAATTCGAATTTAAAAGTTTTGGCGTTTTAAAAGGAGTAACAGAAAAAATTTTTTCTGTCTGTGTTGAAATCGAAAGAATAATTTTAAGTAATAATTAGGGTGTTAAAAGAAATGGAATTTACAGAATTAAGAAGAAAACTTATTTTAAAAGAATTCAGTAGAATGAACGACGTTCAGAAAAGAGCCGTTTTTGGCATTAATGGTGCAACTCTCATTCTTGCTGGTGCTGGTAGTGGTAAAACTACTGTGCTTGTTAACAGAATTGCTTATATGATTAAATATGGTAACGCTTACGAATCTAATTTTACATACAGAGTGCCAACAGATGCAGATTGTAAAGAATTAGAGGATTTAATTGAAAATGGTGGCGGGCCATCTTTTAACTTAAAACCACTTCTTTCTGTTGATGCTCCAAAGCCTTGGCAGATTCTTGCAATTACATTCACAAATAAAGCGGCAAATGAATTAAAAGACCGACTTGTTACAATGCTTGGTGAAGATGGCAATGATATCTGGGCAAGCACTTTCCACTCTTGCTGTGTAAGAATTTTGAGAAAAGATTGCGACAGAATAGGTTTCTCAAAGCATTTCACAATTTATGATACAGACGACTCAAAAAGAGTTATGAAGGAAGTTTTAAGAATTCTTGATATCGACGAAAAAAGACTTCCTGTAAAATTTGTGCTTTCAGAAATAAGTAAAGCAAAAGACTCTTTAATGACTCCATGTGATTATATTGAAAGTGCGGGGTACGATAACAATAAAAAACTCATAGGACAAGCATTCGAAAAGTATGAAAATATGCTCAAAAATGCTGATGCTATGGATTTTGATGATATTATTGTAAATGCAGTTAAATTACTTAAAGAAAATCCAGACGTTTTGTCTTATTATCAGAATCGTTTCCGTTACGTAATGGTCGACGAGTATCAGGATACTAACCAGGCACAGTATATGCTCACATCTTTACTTGCTGGTGGATATAAAAATATTTGTGTTGTTGGTGATGACGACCAGAGTATTTATAAATTTCGTGGTGCTACTATTGAGAATATTTTATCATTTGAAAATCAGTATGAAGATACACGTGTTATCCGTCTTGAACAAAATTATCGTTCAACATCTGTCATTCTTGATGCAGCAAATGCTGTTATAAAAAATAATCAGGGTAGAAAAGGTAAAACTCTCTGGACAGAAAAAGAGGGCGGCGACAAAATTGTTGTCAGAATTCTTAACGATGAGCGTGACGAGGGTCGTTTTGTTGCAGATGAAATTTTAAATGCAGTAGCTTTAGGCAGAAGACTTTCAGATTTTGCAATTCTTTACAGAACTAATGCACAGTCAAGCAGTATTGAACGTGCTTTAGTTTATAACGCGGTGCCATACAAAGTTGTTGGTGGTCATCGTTTCTATGAACGTAAAGAAATTAAAGACGTTTTAGCGTATTTAAGCGTTATTGCTAATACGTCAGATACAGTAAGACTCAGAAGAATTATAAATGAGCCAAAAAGGGGAATAGGCGACACAACAATTAATAATGCCGCATCTATTGCCGATAATTTAGGAATGACTCTTTTTGAAGTTATTTCTAATGCCAGCGAATACCCGATGCTCTCTCGTGCAAGTGCAAAATTAAATGAATTCACTTCTCTTATTAATAAACTCATTGAGTCACTCGAAACAAAAACTATGGCTGATTTCTTTGATGACGTCATTAATGAAACTGGCTATATGAGTTCTTTGGAGTTAGACAAAGAAACTGCCGAAGAACGTAAAGCGAACGTTATGGAACTTCTTGCTAACTTGCTTCGATATATGGAAGAAAATGAAGACGGAACACTCACAGGCTTCTTAGAAGAAGTTGCTTTAATGACTGACCTTGATAACTACAATCAGGATTCAGAATCTGTTGTAATGATGACTTTACACTCTGCAAAAGGTCTTGAATTCCCAGTAGTATTCATTGTTGGTATTGAAGAAGGTCTTTTCCCGGGAAATCAAGTAATGTATGAACCAAGCGAAGTTGAAGAAGAAAGACGTCTTTGCTACGTTGGTATTACAAGAGCGAAAGAAAAACTTTACTTAACAAACGCACGTTCAAGAATGTTGTTTGGTAATACTTCATTCACTCGTCCGTCAAGATTTTTAACAGAAATTCCGACTGAACTTATGGATGAAAAATCACCGTTTAATCAACCACAAAGAACTGCAACTTCATTTGGCAGTACCTATGGCGGTTCATCGTATAGTAGTGGTTCATCATATTCAAGGAGTTCTAATAGCGGAAACCGAAGCACTCCAAAAACAAGCATACCAACAAAATCTGCACCAGACCCGAAATATTCACGTGGTTTCAGTGGTATGGGTAATAAAACTGCAAGTGCTTCTAACGTTTCTCTTGACTTTAAAGTTGGCGATACAGTTGAACATAAAGCGTTCGGCAAAGGTCTTATTGTCAGTGCAAAAGCAATGGGTGGCGATATGCTTCTCGAAGTTGCATTTGATAACGTTGGTACTAAAAAGTTAATGGCGAAAATGGCAAAGCTCGTTAAATGCTAAGCATTTAACAATGCAGAATTCAGAATGCACAATGCAGAATTTTGGGACCTGCGGTCAGCAATTGTAATATTATAAAAATGACTACATTCTCTCATTTAAGGTTAAAACTGAAATGAAAGAATGTAGTTTCTTTTTATTTGTATTTAATTATAATCAAACGCGAAGCGTTTCATTAATTCTGCATTCTGCACTCTGCATTTTGCATTTTTTTTAAAGTTTTATCTCAACCTTATGTTCACCAACATTAGTAGAGAAAATAACGTCACTACCAATATTTCCGTCGTGCTTTTTAATTTCGATATCGGTTGCTTCAGCACCGTCAATTAAAATTTCTTTTGCATCAGACGGAATATAAACAACGTTAGGTACTGTGAATTCTTTGTCTTGTGTGAATTTAAGAGTAAATACATTATTTATATAATCGTATTTGTATTCATCAATAAAGCCTGTAACTGCTTTCGGGTAAGGTCTTGTAAGAAGTTTAATAAAATCTTCATTCAAAATACCCTCAAAGTAGCACCAGTATGTATTACTCCATTTGTAAGCATTAAATTTATCAAGTAAAAATCTGAAATGAGGGTACCAACCGTCACCCTCAGCGTGAGAGCCCCATTCACCAACAATACAAGGAACATTAAGTCTTTCCTGAGTTCTTCTGTGCTCATCAAAAATCATACCTGTTCTTGAGTTGTTAGCATATTTATAAGCAGGGGTGTCAACCATTAAGTCATAAGCATGCGGAGCAAAGCATTGTTGCTCTTTTTTACCATTAACGGTAATAGGTGTGTTGCAACAAGGAATACCCATATTTGAGTAGTAGCAGTTATCAACAAACATAATACCATTGTCAGTAACTTCTCTTACTGCTTCTGCCATTTTGCAAAGGTATGGTGAGTATTTTTCCTCGTCAAATTTTCTTACAAGCTCACTGCATGGTTCTACAATTTTTTCGAATACATCTGCTGTGTATTGGTCAAGAGCTTTTGGTTTTTCTTTACCTAAACCTTCTTTTGCCATTTCTAAAAGATTAACTCTTTTATCAGTAACAGAAACTTTAATAAGATTACCAATAAGTTTTTTAAAGATTTTGCCGCCATCTGAACCAGGGAATGGCTCATTTAAAAAGTCGAAACCAAAGAATGACTCTTTGTCAGCGAGCTTACTTGCAACATATTTCCACATATTTGCGTGGTAGTCCTGAAGACCTTTGCCGTTATATTGCTTATTTGCCCAGAAATTATCAAATGCTCTGTGACAAGCTTTGCCCCAGAAATAACCCTCAGCCCAAACTGCAATAGGTTTTTTAGGGGTGTATTGGTCATAAAGTGTAGCCCATTTAGGTGCACCGTCGCCACCACCAGGGTTTTCACCAGAATATAAGTCCTGATGACCATCAAGGTAAACATAAATATCATTTTCAGCACACTTGTCCATAAATTTTGCAAGTGTGTCTATAGCTTTATCGTTATAGTTTTCTGGCGTTGGCTCGATTTTTGCCCAAGTAAAACCAAGGCGAATCATGTTAAAGCCACGAGCTTTGAATTCTTCAAAAGGGAAAGTATCAGGATTGTGGCAGTAATCTTCAAGGTCATTAAATGTTGATTTATCGCAGACATTCATACCATTAAAAATTCTTTCTCTGCCGTGTTCGTCAACAAATCTTAAATTATCGGTGAAAATTTTATCCATAATATAAACTCCTTAACCAAGTTTTAATTTATTTTGTTTCAACTGAGAGTGGTTTATATGTAGCACTTGCTTCAAAGAAATTATTTGCCTTAATTGTTACTGTGTATTTTGTAGCAGGCTTTAAATCGTCAATAGTAACTGAGAGTGTTTCAGGCATATTGTAGAAATAATATTCAGACCAAAGACCGACTCTTTTTACAATCAAATCGGCTGCAGTTTCTTTAACTGTAACAATGTAATCGTTTACATAATATTCGTCAGAAGGCTTTGCCTGTGAGAATGTAAGCGTAAATTGATTAGTGTTAATATCAGAAAATTCTGCTTTAAAGTCATCTGGGAAATAAGGTGCTTTTGAATTTTTGTAACGAATTGCATCGGTGTATTTAAATGAGTCAGGGTCGCAAGGTGTGTCAACTTCCCATATAATAGGGAAGAAGTTTTCAGTAAGAATATCGTAAGGGTAAATTCTTACTTGTCCCTTATCGTTTGCTTCAACTATGAGCATCTGTGCACAGTTGTTGTCCTGTGGTGGAACAGTGCCGTAATATTTATCGAATTCGTCGAGTTCAAAGTAACTTAATGAACCGGTACCAAGTGCAGTAAAATGCTTCTGGAAAATAGAGCGCGGGTCGTTTATTGGCACGTGTGAGTGACCAGAGAAGTCAAACACTTGTGGGTAATTCATAAGAATAGGGTAAAGTGACTCGTCGCCCCAGTAAATACTACCTGAAACCGTGTCTGTAATATGCGGATGCTGGAAGAAGAAAATTGGTTTATCTGGTGCATCTTCACGAGCTTTTTTCAACTCTCTTTTAGCATATTCTCTTTTAGCATCATTAAAGTCACAGCCGTTAGTTGTAGTAAGGCTAATAAAGTGGAAGCCATTTATAACTCTGTGGTCATCGTGTGGTAAATTAAAAATTTCGGTAAATCTCTTAAGTGCTGCTTCTTCGCCACCATTATCACGGTTGAATTCGTGACTTGCAAGTGTAAGGCAATACTGTGTTTCAGGCTTTTTATTATCATCAAGAGTTTTCTTAAATTTTTTCATTTGTGTTTCTGTACCACTATTTGCAAAGTCACCAACTACATAAATTGCATCTAATTTTTTATAGGTTTCTGAACTTTCAGCTATCTGGTAAGCAAGCTCAATACCACGTTTCATTCTTTTTTCTTCAATGCAGTCATCGTCTTTGTAGTGAACGTCACTGACTACCATAAATCTTAAAGTAGGGTTAAAATCTTTTTGTAACATAAGGTTTACCTCCAAACATCATACAAGAAAATTATATCATTTATATGATGATAATACAATTGTAAATGTGTAGAATTACAATATGAAAATTTAGTGAAAAGTTTCATAAAACATATTTATTTTTTAATTTTATTATGTTATAATAACTACCATAGTTAAAATTAAGGAGAGTTTAATATGCAAATTTCAAAAGATACAGTTATTGGCACAATTCTTGATTCTGCGCCAGAAACAGCACCATTCTTTTTAGAAATGGGTATGCATTGTTTAGGTTGCCCATCTGCTCGTAGTGAAACAGTAGCACAGGCTTGTATGGTTCACGGCGTTAATGCAGATGACCTTGTTTCAAAAATCAATGCATTTCTTGCAGACAAATAATAATGTCAATACGTAGAATTACACTTTCACCAAGACTTGCCGCTACCGCTTCACTTGTAGTTGGTGGCGGCAATATTGTTGATGTTGGCACAGACCACGCATATTTACCAGCTTACTTAATTTTAACAAATAAAATACCATCTGCTATTGCAGCAGATATAAGAAAAAGTCCACTTTTAAATGCAAAGGATACTGCTATTAAATATAAATTAGAAAAGAAAATTGAATTACGTCTTTCTGATGGACTCAAAGAAATCAAACCAGAAGAAGTTAAAGAAGTTGTTTTTGCCGGTATGGGTGGCACACTTATTGCAGAAAAATTAAGAGAGTGCCCGTGGGCTAAAGATGGAAATCATCACTTTATTTTCCAACCACAAAGCAGAGCAAATGAGTTAAGAGAGTATTTGTATTCTAACGGATTCACAATTAATAAAGAGTTAGCAGTAAGTGAACGTGACAGATGTTACATAGCACTTGATGCATATTATACAGGTGAAGTTAAAGAATATACTTTAAGTGATTGTTTTCTTGGTAAGTTACCAGAAACTCTGGAAGCGAAAGCTTATCTAAAAAAACAACTTGACAGACACACGAGAAAATACAATGCACTTAAGAAAAGAAATGAAAATGTTGAAGAGTTAGAGAGACTTATAAACGATTTAAAAGGTTTTATTTATGGATAAATTAAATTTGTTAGCGCAAATTATTGGTTTTGGTGGTACGGCTTTAACAATTATTGCTTACCAGCAAAACAAAAGAAAAAGAATTTTAGGTTGTACTGTTATTTCAGCAGCACTTTTTGCAATTCACTACATAATTTTAGGCGCATACACTGGTGCTATTATGAATATTCTTGCGGGTACACGTTCTCTTGTGTTTATGAATAACACAAAAAAATGGGCAAAAAGCAAGGTTTGGGTTGCTGTGTTTATGGTGATTTATACTGTAGCTTGTGTTTTGACGTGGGATAAATGGTATTCAGTTTTACCACTTATAGCAATGCTTTTAACAACAGTCAGCAACTGGTTCCAGAGTGAAAAGAAAATAAGATTTTTAACATTTCCGAGCTCACCTTGTTGGCTTGTTTATAATATTTTAAATGTTTCTTATGCTGGTATTATTACAGAAATATTTGTTATGAGTTCACTTATAATTGCGATTATAAGATTTGATTTAAAGAAACAAAATAAAACGAAGGGTGAAGTGCAAAATGTCAACAGTTAAAGATATTTGTTCTTTTTTAGATTCTTTCGCACCATTTTCTACTTCTGCTCCTTGGGATAACACGGGTCTTTCGGTAGGTGACTTAACTAAAAATGTTAAAAAGGTTATGCTTTCACTTGATGTCACAGGTGACGTGATAGATGAAGCAATTAAAGAAAACGCCGGTTTAGTTATAACTCATCATCCGCTTATTTTCGACCCAGTAAAGAGTGTTACAGCTGATACTTTACTTTATAAAGCAGTTGCTTCTGGCATTTCGTTTATCAGTAGTCACACTTGTTTAGATATTGCAAAAGACGGCGTAAATGATTGTCTTGCAAATGCAATTGGAATAAAGAATATAAAAACAGTAGAAGAAGACGAATTTTTGAAAATTGGTGAAATTGAAGAAAAAACAGAAGACGAGTTTGTTTCACTCTTAAAAGAAAAGCTCTCTTGTAATGTTTTATATAACAGTACTGGTAACAATATTAAAAAGGTAGCATTTTGTAGTGGCTCAGGTGGTGACCTCTGGGGCTTAGCAAAATCGTGCGGCGCAGATGCACTTTTGACTGGTGAAGCAAAATATCACGAGTTTTTAGATGCAAGTTTTAACAATATCTCAATTTTTGCTTGTGGTCATTTTGAAACAGAAATTATTGTTATTGATACTTTAAAAGAAAAATTAGAAAAAGAATTTAAGAATATTGAATTTTTTAAAGCAAATCAGAAAAATGTAGTTAAATGTAAATAAGAAAGGCAATTTATGGCACTTGACGGAATTTTTATTAATTTTTTAGTGAATGAAATTTCACAGAATTTAATAGGTTCTAAGGTAGATAAAGTACACCAACCCACTAAAAATGAGTTGGTGTTAATAATGCGTTCAAAACAAGGCATGCATAAATTATTTATGACTGCTGATGCCAATGCACCACGCTTTCATATAATAGAGAATGCACCTGAAAACCCTCAGACTCCGCCAATGCTTTGTATGCTTTTAAGAAAAAAGTTGGTTGGTGCTACTCTTACTGAAATTGAACAGTATGGTCTTGATAGGGTGGTACTCTTTAAATTTAACGCTACCAATGAAATTGGTGATAAGGTTAAATTAACTTTAGCGGTTGAAATAATGGCTCAGCACAGCAACATTATTTTAATTAACGAAGAAAATAAGGTTATAGATGCAATTAAAAGGGTAGATGCTGAAAAATCTTCATATCGTCTTGTTTTGCCAGGGGCTATTTATAAGTTACCACCAGAACAAAATAAATTAGATATTAGAAAAGAAAAAGAATCTGTAATTGCAGATATAATTTTAAATTTACAAAATTCTCGTCTTTCTTCTGCAATTTTAAAAACTTTGCAGGGTGTTTCACCATTACTTTCAAGAGAAATTGCAGTTCGTGTTACAGAAGAAGATAAATTCGTCAGCGAATTAACAGAAACTGAAAAAGAAAAATTAATTGAAGTGCTCGGCAAAATTAAAGTAATGGTTAACGCAAAATTACCAGAGCCAACTATTATTCTTGATAAAACAGAAAAACCACTTGAGTTTTCATTTTTGCCTGTTTTACAATATGGTGCAGATTTCAGAAGTATTAAGAAGAATTCTTTAAGTGAATTGTTGGATGGGTTTTATTCTGAAAAAGATAGAGTTAACCGTACACGTTCCAAAGCATCCGAGCTTTTCAAACAACTTGATAGTTTAATTGAAAGAACTGTAAGAAAATTAAATAATCGTCGTGAAGAATTAAAACAATGCGCTAATCGTGAAGAAATTAAAATTAAAGCAGAATTAATAACCGCTTCACAATATATGCTAAAAAAAGGCGAGAGTGTTTACGAAGTTTACAATTATTATGATAACAACGCTTTAATGAAAATTGAAGCAGACCCAGCGCTAACACCGACACAGAATGCACAAAAATATTATAAAGAATATAAAAAAGCGTGTACCGCTGAAAATATGCTTATTAAACTCTGTGAAGAGGGCGAGAGCGAGTTAGAGTATTTAGAAAGCGTTAAAGATTTGCTTCTTCGTTCTACTTTAGAAAGAGAGTTTAACGAGATTAAAGAAGAATTAGCAACTCAAGGCTTCTTAAAATCTAAAAATAATGGCAAAAAACAAATGAAAAAAGCAGCTTTGCCACCACTCGAATTTAAAACGTCACAGGGTCTTACTGTGCTTGTTGGCAGAAATAACACCTGTAATGATAAATTAACCTTTAAAACAGGCAGAAAAGGTGATATCTGGCTTCACGCTCAAAAAGCACCGGGCTCTCACGTGCTTTTAGTTTCTGATGGCAATGAAGTGCCAGATGATGCAATAGTAGAGGCAGCCGAAATTGCCGCGTATTTCAGCTCTGTAAAAGAATCCACAATAGCAACTATTGACTATACAGACGTTAAAAATATCAAAAAGCCAAACGGTGCAAAGCCGGGCTTTGTTGTTTATTACACCTATTATTCGGTTAATGTGAAACCCCGAAATCCGCAAATTTGAAAATTTTAACTAAAATATTATGGAACTTATGGATAGAAACAAGATTATTGTGAATTTAAATAGAATAGTAAATAAAAAATTAAGTTATTTCAGAAGAAGTTTAGACCTTGTGTGCATTGGTTTTGGCGATTTAACAGTAGAGTATGACCGTCACAATAATAAATGTTTTGTGGGTGAGTATGCTCTGCATATTCAATGTCCATTCAGAGTGATAAAGAATGATGAAATAGTTTTAAATAGCAATGATATTTATTTATCACCTGAACAAGATGGAATTGCAAATTTAGATGATCAGAATTCTTGCCTTTTTGATTTTAAAGCGAAAGCTTTGGAACTTGATAATGAAGTTGTAACTGGTGTTTGTTTGAATGACAATAACGATTTGTTTGTTTTTACACAAAACTATTTAATTCAAGTTTTTGTAATTAGTAACGAGTGCGAAGCTTGGCGGTTTTTTGAAATTAAGTCTGACGAACCACATATAATAGTAGATGAAGATGGTTTGAGTTTTGATTAGTAAATAAAAAACATTGATGCGTTACAAATGAAACAGAAAATTTACTCCCACTATTGTAGGGGCAGACCTGTGATCGCCCGAAGTAGTGGGAGTAGTTTTTTATTATGATAAACCAATCGGGTGCAACGCGTGAACTGAACGTGAAACTCTGCTTCCTGTTTCCTGCTTCCTATTTCCTGAAAAACACTTGACAAATTTGTCTATTGGTGATAGACTATAGTTGTCTATTAAAGATAGACAAAAGGAGTTGGATTTATGAACGAAATAAAATTAGGTCTTGTAGAAGCGAGATTTGCAGATATTATCTGGTCAAATGAACCGATGACTACTAAAGAATTGGTAATTGCTTGTCAAAATGAATTAGAGTGGAAAAGAACAACTACTTACACAGTTCTTAAAAAACTTTGTGAAAAAGGCATTTTTAAAACTGAAGAAAGTGTTGTAACGTCAATTATTTCTAAGGATGAGTTTTATTCAATACAGAGTGAGCAGTTTATAGATGAAACTTTTTCTGGTTCACTACCAGCATTTATTGCAGCGTTTACAAAGAGAAAGAATTTAAGCGAAAAAGAAGTAGAAGAAATAAAAAGTATGATTGATAAGTTTTAAAAGGTGGGGGAATTATGGAGAATTTATTTTTAACTATTGTTAATATGAGTATTACTGCAACTTGGGCAGTTTTGGCTTTTACTCTTTTAAGACCGCTGCTTAAAAGAGTTCCTAAATGGATTAGTTGTTTTTTGTGGGGTGTAGTAGGCTTAAGACTTTGTTTGCCGTTTAGCTTTGAGAGTGTTTTCAGTTTGATTCCTACAACAGAGACAATTCCGAGTGATATAACAATGTCAAAAACTCCACAAATTGACACAGGTGTTGGCGTTGTTAATGATGTTGTGAATCCTGTTATTTCTGAGTCTTTTACACCAGACCCAAGCTATAGTGCTAACCCATTACAAGTCATAGTTGGCATTGCTTCTTATATATGGTTAGTTGGCGTTATTCTTATGGTGCTTTATAGCATTATTTCTTACATAATTTTAAAGAAAAAAGTTTCAGCTTCAGTACATTACAATAATAACATTTATTATTGCGATAACATTGAAACACCGTTTATTTTAGGTGTAATTAAGCCTAAAATTTACATTCCGTCAGGTGTAAACAAAAGTGATTTAGAGTTTATTATTGAGCACGAAAAATCACATTTAAAGCGTAAAGATTACCTTATAAAACCATTTTCGTTTTTACTTTTATCAGTTTACTGGTTTAACCCAGCAATTTGGCTTTGGTATATTTTACTTTGTAGAGATATAGAGTCAGCTTGTGACGAAAAGGCAATTAAGTTTTATGATAATGAAGGTAAAAAAGCATATTCAAAAGCGTTACTTAACTGCAGTACACAAAAAAGAATTATTATGGCGTGTCCTGTTGCATTTGGTGAAACAGGTGTTAAACAAAGAATAAAATCTGTTTTGAATTATAAGCATCCGGCAGTTCGGGTGATTAGTGGTGTAACCGTTATAGCAATATGGTTAGCAATTTTCTTTGTAACAAATCCTGAGAATTCAGATTTTAAAAACGTAATTGATGAAAATGGGTACGAAATAATTTCTATTAATCCGACTTCAATTAGCGTGGATACAATAGCAGACAATATTTTAAATCGAAGTCCTGGTAGTGAGAGTAGGGTTAAACCACGCTTTGAGATTTACAAAACAGATGAAATGAGTATATTCTTAGAAAAAGTCGATTTAAGCGATGATGAAAAAGATTTTTATCTGACTTTCTCTTTTGAATATAATAAATTAGCTGATTGGGGAACAATTTATTCGCCTTATTTTAAAAATGAAAAGGGCTATTATTCTTATTTTTTAAATTTAGGCGATAAAGTTAGTTTTAGTAGCATTTCTGGGGATACCGGAGAACGTTTTGGTGAAGTAATATCTTTAGGTCCAGCTACTGAATTTGTTGTTAAGATTGAAAAAGATTGGTTAAAACGCTCTGAAGATAGTAAAATCGGAATTGAACTAAAAATAGGTGAAATTACCTATAAAGAGAAGAAAGTAAAAATTGAAGACGAATTAGCCGTATTTTTAGACACTCAGTTAGCAGGGATATTTGATAGTCAACAAAGTGATAAGAATTTTAATTGCTTAGATTATAAAATTTTAGATGAAGAGAAAAAGGGCAAGGATACAACGCTCTATATGTCTGTAATGTGGCAGGAATATTATTATTCTGAAGAAAATGGACTTTCATTAAAACGAGAGTATCATTATCCTGTGTCTTTGACTTACCAGAATGATGGTAAGCTTTTCGATAAAAATGGTAAGAGCTATAAGTTGGTTAAATACTGGGTTCCTGAAAATTCAGATTATTATACAAGTGATGAATATTATAATAATTTTGAAAAATGCTATATTCACTTTAATGCAAATAAAACTGATTTTTACACTTACCAGAAAAATTGTTGCGAAACAAGTGCTAAAGAGAACTTTAATGTAAACGGATTAGGAATTGAAGGTAACGAGCCTATTCTAGATATAAAAAATAGGTTTACATTTAATGAAGAATATAATGTCTTTAACCCTGAAAATACAGTTGCAATAAAAGTTTCAAGTATGCCAGAAACCAGTGAGTATCAAAAAGTTATTACCGACCCAAAAGTAATTACGAGACTTTATGATATTATTTTCAATGAAATTTACTCTACAAAAGCGGTAAAGGTTACTCAAGAGACCGCTGGCGATTTAAACGGAATGACTATAATTTTAGAAGATTATATGATTTATAATTCCGAACCTTTATCTTATTGTTTTGATAAACATTATCTTATTTCGCCATATTTTTGCACACCAGATGGTTGTTATGAGTTAGAAAGGAAACAACTTGAAGAAATTAGAAAACTAATTCTTGATGCTTCTGACGACACTTCTATGAATTTAACACCACTTATAAATCCTGAAGAGGTTATTGAGCAGTACGATATGGGTGAATATAACGTTTCTCTTTCTTCTGACTGGTATTATGATAACGATAGTAAAGCTTTTATAAATGAAAAAAAGAATCAGACCTTGAAGGTAGAAAGAAAGTTTTATGCTTTTTCAGATTATTATGATATGCTAAAGGATGACTACAACAGTGCGCTAAAAACCTTGGGTAAAGAAAATGTAAGCTGGAGTGAAGAAAAAATTGGCTTTACTGATGAAATCGGCGTTTCAAATGAATGTATTTACATCAAAAAAGAGCCTGATGGTGCTACAGCAAAAATTTTCTTTATTTATAGTAACAATTTATTTGTAATTACTATTTTTGACGCTAATGGTGGCACTACTTTTGAAAGCTTTAAAGAACTCGCTTATAAGGTTGATTTCTTAGGTAAAACTGTTTCAGGTGGTTCTGCACGTGCAAGTAAAAAGCAAGAAACTACAGAAGCTGTTACAGATGCAACAACAGGTAATTTAAAACTTGTTACGTCAGACAGTCCACCAGAGAATACAACATCTCCTGAAGGCTACACTACACCTTATATTGATTACTTCACACCAGAAGGTGAGCACGTGTATGAGTATTATGTAACAGAATAAAGGAAATAGGAATTAGGAAATAGGAATTAGGAAATAGGAAAAGTTCTATCATTTAAGGTTTTTCGTAAACTAAAATGATAGAACTTTTCTTTATTGATACTTAATAATTAAATGCAAAGTATTTCTTTTAATTCCGAATTACGCATTACGCATTCCGAATTAAAGTGCGTTTTCAACGCACTTTTTCCACTGCCTTGCAATAAGCTGATGCCCTGCAGTAGTTGGGTGTACGCCATCCCACAAAAGTTCAAAAATGTCGCAGTTTTTACTTGCTTCATCAAAAACTTCTTTCAAAGGAACAAATATAAGACCAAATTCTTCAGCAATTTCTTTTGATACTTTCTGGTAAAAACCAATATTGTTTTTTATGTATTCACAAAGTTCAGCCTCTTTGTGTTTACCAAAGAATGGCTCCATTATAACGATTTTTGTGTCGGGGTTCCTTTCTAAAACCTCTTCAATTAAAAGTCTATAAGTCTTTTTAAATCTTTCGGGTGAAGAACTGAAGCTGTTGTTATATTGAAATATAAGGTCATTTATGCCTATTAAAATGCTTAAGATAGTTGGTTCTAAATTAAGGCAATCTTCAATCCAGCGTGCATATAAATCTGCAATTCTGTTGCCACTTATACCACGGTTATATACAGTAACATTCTTGCCTAAGTTATCAGCTAAAATTTCACTTGCTAAAATGTATTGGTAGCCGTGGCCATGAATATGGTTAGGGTCACTATTTCTGCCTCGGTTACCATCAGTTATAGAGTCGCCTTGAAAAAGAATAACGTCATTTTCTTTTATCTCTAACATAATCAAACCTCTGTTAAGTGAAGAATGTAAGAATCGCCATCTTTTTCAAGATAATCATTTAAGTTAAGACCAGCGTTCATAAGGTAAGCACCGCTATAAGTGTCGCCAGTTGCTTCATCTTTATAAATGCTATCAGGTTTAAGACCTTGTAATCTAAGCATTTTAAATCCTAATATATCTTGTTTAATCTGTACTGCAGTAACAAGTGCTTCTTTTTTATCTTCACTTACAAATTGCCAAGCGCATCTGTCCCAATTTTCAAAAGGTGACTCAAGTCTGTAAAGGTCACCATAGTGAATTACATCATAATATTTATGGTAACGCTTTGCTTGTTCTTTAATTTCAGTGATTTCTTCGTCAGTTAATTTATCAGGGTCTAATTCATAGCCGAATGTACCCCATAAAGCAACATTTGTCTTTGTTTCATAACCAGTTCTCTTACTTGCAGAAACGTGAGCACCCATTGTTGAAGTAGGGTACACAAGAGAAGTACCAAACTGAATTGTAAGTCTTTCAATTGGGTCTGTGTCGTCACTTGTCCAGATTTGTGGTGAGTAATAAAGCATACCAGCATCAAATCTACCGCCACCGCCAGAGCAGTTTTCTAAAAGAAGGTGAGGGAAATCGGTTGTGAGTCTATCCATAATCTCGTAAGTACCAAGCACAAATCTGTGGAACACTTCACCTTGTTTCTCTGGGGGTAAATCTGCGTTTGCAACCTCTGTCAAGTTACGATTAAAGTCCCATTTTACATAATCAATGTCATTCTCTGAAAGAATTTTATACATCTGTGAATAAATGTAGTCACGAACTTCTTTTCTTGAATAGTCAATTACATATTGGTTTCTTGCAATTGAACTGTCTCTGCCGTTAACGTGAAGATGCCAGTCAGGGTGTGCACGGAATATGTCAGAGTCAGGTGAAATCATTTCTGGCTCGAACCATATACCAAATTTAAGCCCCATAGCTTTAACCTGACTAATAAGATTTGAAAGTCCGCCTGGTAATTTGTATTCTGCAACATACCAGTCACCGAGTGAAGAGTCGTCGCTATCTCTGTGACCAAACCAACCGTCGTCCATAACGAGCATTTCAAAGCCCATATTTTTAGCATGACGAGCGAATGAAACCAATTTGTCTGTATCAAAGTCCATTCCTGTACCTTCCCAGTTGTTTATAAGGAGAGGTCTTTTCTTTTTCTTCCATTCACCACGAATGAGGTTGTTACTATAAAGTCTGTGGAAAATTCTGCTCATTTCACCCAAGCCTTCGTTAGTGTAAACCATAACTGCTTCTGGTGAATAGAATTCTTCTTGTGGCTCTAAAACCCAACTGAATGTTTCAGGGTTAATTCCCATTAAAACTCTTGCACAGTTAAAAGAATCAACTTCAACGTCAATAGAGAAGTTACTGCTATAAACTAAGTTGAAACCGTAACATTCACCATAAGTTTCAGTTGCACCTTTTGTAATGAGTGCAGTGAATGGGTTGTGGTTGTGGCTTGAAGAACCGCGTTTACTCTTAATTGACTGAATTCCAGTGTGAAGAGTGTGTCTGCCGACAGAACGCTCTTTAATCCATTTACCATATAAATCAATCATTTCAAAATCTGCTGATGGCAAATCAACACATAAAGAGTGTACTGCTTCAATTGAAAACGCTTTATCTGAATTGTTTTTTACAACAACGCTTCTTGTAATTGCACCATAGTCTTTAAATACTGTGTAAACAAGAGTAACTTCTGCACCAGTAACCTTGTCACAAGTTAAAACCTCGAGTGTATCTGCTTCATCGTCATTGTTTAAATAAAGTGAAGGGAGTCCTTTTAATGCTTTTTTACCTTTGTAAATTTTGTGACTTACGTATCTTAAATCTGTAACTGTATCACCATTAGCGTTTTTAACGCTGAATGCCGAAATTCTGAAATCACCAGCACCATTTGTTGAGTATTCCATTGGTGTAACGTCAGGTGAAAAGTTCTTTTCTCTTGCAGTAGGTGAATCAGGTGAAAAAGATGCAAAATGCCCCCTGAATCTTAATTTTCTTACGTTAGTGTCGGGGATTGGTGCACCATAATAGTAGTGAACTAAATAGTTGCCGGTAAAAACACCAAAAATATATGTACTTGTTTTAGTATCTAATTTAAATACTTTGTTTTGTTCATCAAAAATAATAGACATGATTTTTACCTACCTTATTTTGTTAAATCTTTAATTTGTGAAAGTTTTCTTGGAATATTTATCTCTTGCGGACAATGTTCCATACACTTTTTACAATCAATACAGTTATGTGCTCTTTTTTCTTCTGGAACAAGAAGATAGGTTTTATTTAAATCTTCAATTTCTCTTGTTTTGTTATATTCGTTATATGAAGCAAAACAAGATGGAATATCAATACCTTTAGGACATTCTGTAACACAATATTTACAAGACGTGCAAGGTATAGCAAAATTCTTTCTGAAAAGAATATTTGCTTCATCAATTGCTTTCATTTCTTCATCTGAAAGTGGTTTGCATTCATTGAACGTGTTTATATTGTCTTCTACTTGTTCGTAAGTTGACATACCACTGAGTGTAGTTAAGACGTTAGGAAGTTGTGCTACAAATCTTAAAGCGTAAGAAGCAGGGGAATTGTCTGAAAGTTTTTTGAAAACTTTTCTTGCTTCGTCGTTTAATTTCTGTAACGAACCACCACGAACTGGCTCCATAACAATACAAGGAATGTTTCTTTCTTCAAGTAATTTATAAAAATCTTTAGCGTTGTCTGCTTCCCAGTCGTAGTAGTTAATCTGAAGTTGAACAAAATCCCATTCGTAATTTTCTAAAAGCTCTTTAAATAATTCCATATCACCGTGGAATGAAAAACCAAGATGCTTTATTTTACCTTGCGATTTCTTTTCTTTTAAATTTTCGTAAGCATTAACAGAACTGAATGTGTTCCAAATATCTCTGTTAAGACTGTGAAGAAGGTAAAAGTCAAAGTATTCTACCTCACATTTTTCTAATTGTTCATTAAAAAGTTCATCAACAGTTTTACCATCATTTTTAATTGCCCAACCAGGAAGTTTTGTTGCTAATTTATAACTTTCTCTTGGGTATTTATTGAGAATTTTACCTGCAAAAATCTCTGATTCGCCAGCGTGATAAACGTAAGCTGTGTCAAAGTAGTTAACACCATTTTTATATGCTAAGTCAACAAGTCTTTCAGCTTCTTTATAGTCAATATCTTCTTTTCCCTCATAAAGCTTAGGAAGTCGCATAAGACCAAAGCCCAATTTTGAAACCTTGCCTTGAATATTAGAAAATTCGCTGTATTTCATAAGTGATACCTCACAAAAAATTATTTGGTATCATTATACAATACAGCGAATTTATTTACAATACAAACTTAAAAAATAGTTTCAATTATTCTTTCAGAACAATCAGGGGAATATTTAAAATAATCAATATGTGTACCATCAAAGAAATAGAGTGGTGCGGGTTTTGGGTAATCTGCCTCAAATGATTCCACAATAATTAATTTGAATTTCATTTTTTCTGGAATAATACTTTTAATATACACACTTGCTTGTTGACCTACTTCTACGTTAGAGGTGTATTCAGCAAGACCAGCAAGGTTTGGTGCTAATTCAATAAAAATCCCGTAGTTTTCAACACTTCTTATAATTCCACTCACAGTTTCGCCAACTGAAAACTCTTTTGCATTTTCTTCCCACGTGCCTAAAAGCTCTTTGTGTGAGAGTGTGACTCTGTTATCTTCATCAATATCTTTAATAATAACTTTAATTTCATCACCAACAGAAAATCTCACGTTAGGGTGTGGAATTCGTGAAACAGAAATATTGTCAATTGGTAAAAGTGCATTTATACCTGAGCCAATATCACAGAATACACCAAAATTCTCAAGGTGTGTAACCGAAGCGTTTATAATATCACCAACATTTAATTCTGGTAATCTTAATTGATAAAATCTGTTTTGTAAAACCTTTCTGCTTAGAATTGCGGTGGGTTTTCCATTAATTTCTTTTATATCTGTAATTATAAATTTTACTGGTTTATTAACTCTTGCAATTATTGCAATATCTCTTGTTGTGCCTTCGTCAATTCCAACGGCACACTCAGAGCGTGGAATTATTCCCTCAATAAAGCCAAAATCAATATGTAAATTGTGTTCTTTATCACAAGTTAATGCTCTGGCTTCTAAAGGTGTGCCTTTTTTAAACGCTTCTTTAAAATTTTCAAAGTTACTGAGTGCTTTTTTATTTTCTTCTGTTTTAATTAAAAAACCTTCTGGTAAATATAACGACATTTATTATCACCTGATTCCATTTATTTTTATGTTTACTCTTTAATTTTATGAAGAGTTGTGTTATAATATTTCAAATTATGGAAAAATTTTGAAAGGTGGAGTTAAATTTGGATATTCAGGTTGGCGATGTATTAGAAATGAAAAAAACTCACCCTTGTGGCGAGAAAAAATTTACAGTTCTCCGTTCGGGTATCGATTTCAGACTCCGTTGTAATAATTGTGGCAGAGAATTTTTAATTCCAAGAGTTAAAGCAGAAAAAAATATTAAGAAAGTAATAAGAGAAGAAAATAATGATTGATAAATTAGAACAAGTTGAATTAAGATTTGAAAAGGTTAACGAGCTTATTTGTGAACCAGAGGTTGTTAACGACCAGAATCAATATAAAGAACTTATGAGAGAGCTTAAAAATCTTACTCCTGTTGTTGAGTGCTTCAGAGCATATAAAGAAGCTGATAAAACTGAAAAAGAAGCATTAGAGCTTCTATCAGATGCTTCACAGGATAAAGATTTTAAAGAACTTTTAGAAGAAGAATATAAAGAGTCAAAGCAAAAGAAAGAGGAACTTTACAGCGAACTTAAAACTCTTCTTTTACCAAAAGACCCTAACGATTATCGTAATGTAATTATTGAAATTCGTGGTGGTGCTGGTGGTGATGAAGCGGCACTTTTTGCTGGTTCACTTTTCCGAATGTACTCAATGTATGCTGAAAGCCGTGGCTGGAAAACCGATGTTATGAATATTAACGAAACTGGTCTTGGTGGTATTAAAGAAATCAGCTTTATGATTGAGGGCGAGGGCGCTTATTCACGTTTTAAATTTGAAAGTGGCGTTCACAGAGTTCAGCGTGTACCAGAAACAGAATCTGGTGGCAGAATTCACACTTCAACAGTTACTGTTGCTGTTTTACCAGAAGCAGAAGAAGTAGATATTGCAATTGACCCGAGCGAATTACAAATTGACACGTTCCGTGCAAGTGGTGCTGGTGGTCAGCACGTTAATAAAACTGAATCTGCAATCAGAATTACACACCTTCCTACTGGCACAGTTGTTGAGTGTCAGGATGAAAGAAGTCAGCACAAAAATAAGGACAGAGCCTTAAAAATTCTTCGTTCAAGACTCTTGGAGGTTGAAAGAGAAAAGCAGGACTCTGAAATTGCTGACGAACGCCGTTCACAAGTCGGAACAGGCGACAGAAGTGAAAGAATAAGAACTTATAACTTCCCACAGGGCAGAGTTTCTGACCACAGAATTGGTCTTACACTTTATAAAATTGAAGCAATTATGAATGGCGATTTAGATGAACTTATTGATGCACTCGTAACTGCTGATACAGCCCAAAAATTACAAGCAGCCGAGGGATAATTTTGAACACAGAAATTATTAAAATATCTGCTACAAGTAGTAGCGATGAATATAAAAAAGCAGTAGAGCTTTTAAAAGATAATCAGGTTGTAGGAATGCCTACTGAAACGGTTTACGGTCTTGCTGGTAACGCTTATTCAGAAGAAGCGGTTAAACGTATTTTTGAAGCCAAAGGCAGACCACAGGATAACCCTTTAATTGTTCATATTTCAGAGTTTTCTGAGATTTATGATTTAGTAAGCGAAGTGCCTGAAATAGCAAAAAAATTAGCAGAAAAATTCTGGCCGGGTCCACTTACAATGATTTTGCCTAAAAGTGAAAAAGTGCCTTCTTGTGTCACTGCAGGGCTTCCTTCAGTTGCTGTAAGATGCCCGTCACACCCTGTAGCACAGAATTTAATTAAATATTGTGGTTTACCTATTGCGGCACCATCTGCAAATATTTCAGGTAAACCAAGTCCTACAAAAGCAGAGCACGTTTTTTCTGATTTGAATGGTAAAATTCCACTTGTAATTGATGGTGGCGAAAGTGAAGAAGGCGTTGAGTCAACTGTAATTTCGCTTTGTGGCGAAACACCAAAGCTCTTAAGACCTGGTAACGTAACTTTAACAGAATTAGAGAGTGTATGTGGCAAAGTTTTAGTTGACGATGCAGTTTTAAATCCGCTTAAAGATGGTGAAAAGGTATCTTCACCAGGTATGAAATATAAACACTATTCACCAAATGCAGTTGTTACAATTTTAAAAGGTGATTACAAATCATTTTGTGATTACGTAAATAAAAATAAAACCTCTGACACTTACGCTATGGTTTTTGATGGCGAGGGCAATGATTTAGATGTTGAATTTATTACATACGGCAATAAAAATGATTATCGTTCTTTAAGTAACCATCTTTTTGATTGTCTTCGTGAGCTTGATTCACTCGGTGCAAAAGAGTGTTTTGTTCGTTGTCCCGAAGAAACAACAGATGATTTAGCAGTTTTAAATAGGCTTTTAAGAGCGGCGGCTTTTAAGGTGATTGACTTAAATAAAGTTCTTTTGGGTCTTACTGGTAAAACTGGTGCTGGTAAATCTACAGTTTCAAGGTATTTGAAAGACAAGGGTGCATATATAATTGATGGTGACATTGTAGCCCGTGAAATTTTAGTTGATAACCCTGTTCTTTTAGATACACTCGCTGAAAATTTTGGTGAGGATATTTTAGAAAATGGCGTTCTAAATCGCAAAAAACTTGCCGAAAAGGCGTTTTCTACACCAGAAAACACTGCACTTTTAAATTCTATAATGCACCCTGCAATCAATGATAAAATACAAAGTGAAGCTAATGAAGCATTTAAAACTCACAATGTAGTAATTGTTGATGCGGCGGCAATAATAGAATCAGGCTATGCTGACACTTGCGACAAGTTAATTGTTGTAACTGCACCAGAAGAAATAAGAAAAGAACGCATAATGAAGCGTGATAGAATCAGTGAAATAGATGCTCTTATTCGTATAAATGGTCAAAAGAATGACGAGTTTTACGAAGAAAAAGCAGATTATATTATAAAAAACTACGAGCCGTTTTTACTCGAAAACGAACTCGCAGAATTAATAAAAAATATTTTTTAAGGAGTGCTTAAAAATGGCTAATAAAAAAACAGATGATTTAAAAAAGAATTTGTTTTACAAATCAGAAAATGCTGGCGAAGTTTTAAAGGATGCTGAAATAAAAAAAGCAGATAAATTCTGTGAAGATTACAAAAAATTCCTTGACTCTTCAAAAACAGAGAGAGAAGCAGTTGCAAGCGTTGTAAAAATTGCAGAAGCAAATGGCTACAAAAAATATGACGAAAAGAAAAAATATAAAGCAGGGGATAAGTTCTATTATGTAAATCGTAATAAGTCAATTATTCTTACAGTTATGGGTAAAAAGTCATTAAAAGAGGGCGTTAAAATCTCTGCTGCTCACATTGACTCACCACGTCTCGACTTAAAACCAAACCCACTTTATGAAAAAGATGAATTAGCACTTTTCAAAACACACTATTACGGTGGTATCAAAAAGTATCAATGGGTTACAATTCCTCTTTCACTCCACGGTGTTGTAGTTAAAAAAGATGGCACAGTAGTTGATGTTTGCTTGGGCGAAGATGACAAAGACCCTAAATTTGTAATTACAGATATTTTACCTCACTTAGGCTATGAACAAGCAAAGAGAACCTTGGGCGAAGGCATCAAGGGTGAAGAATTAAATATTTTAGTTGGTAGCCGTCCATTTAAAGATGGCGAGGGTAGTGACCTTGTTAAGCTCAATATTATGAAGCTCATTAACGAAAAATATGGCATTGTTGAAGCAGACTTTTTAAGTGCAGAGCTTGAAGCAGTTCCAGCATTTAAAGCATCTGACATCGGCTTTGACAGAAGCTTAATTGGTTCTTACGGCCACGACGACAGAGTTTGTGCTTACCCAGCAGTTATGGCTTCTTTAGCAGTTGAAAAGCCAAACTACACAACTGTAACTGTTCTTGCTGATAAAGAAGAAACTGGCTCAGATGGTAACACAGGTCTTAATTCAGATTACCTTGAAAACTTCATTTATAAATTAGGTGAAATTGAAGGCGTTCAGGGCTACGATATTTTAGCAAAGAGTGAATGTCTCTCAGCTGACGTTAACTCAGCACTCGACCCAACGTTCTGTGACGTATTTGAAAAGAATAACTGCTCAGAAATCAATAAGGGTGTTGTTATTACAAAATACACAGGTGCTCGTGGTAAATCTGGCACAAGTGACGCAAGTGCTGAATATATGGGCAAAATCCGTGGTATGTTAGAAAAAGCAAACGTTGTATGGCAAATCGGTGAACTCGGTAAGGTTGACGCTGGTGGCGGCGGAACAGTTGCTAAATACATCGCTTCACTCGACGTTGACGTTGTTGACTTAGGCGTTCCAGTTCTTTCAATGCACGCTCCATACGAAGTAGTTTCAAAACTCGATGTTTATATGGCTTACAGAGCATTCTGCGAGTTCTTTAAACAATAATTCTTGAATGCACAATTCACAATGCATAATTCACAATTTCGGAAGGCTTCGCCTTGATTGTAATTATTAATCTATTAATTAAACAAGTTCTATCATTTTCGTGAACTGAAAATGATAGAACTTTTATTAATATCAATTCTGCATTCTGCATTGTGCATTGTGAATTGTGAATTAACAAAAATCATTGTCGAATTTTGTATTATTTGCGAATAGAAATAAGCAGTAAAAAAGTTCATAATTATACTGATTATTTATGTATAAATATAATACATATAAAACAACAATTTTCGGGAGAATTTATGCCAGTTTTTAAATGTAAAATGTGCGGGGGAGCATTAGAAGTTCAAGAGAATGCGACTGTTGCCACGTGTCAGTATTGTGGTACTCAGCAAACGCTACCTAAAATAGATAGTGAAAGAATTTTGTCGCTCTTTTCACGTGCAAATAATCTTCGTCTTAAAGGTGAATTTGACAAAGCCGCTGGTATTTATGAAAGTATTATTTCTGAGTTTCCAGATGAAGCTGAAAGCTATTGGGGTTTGGTGCTTTGTAAATACGGCATTGAGTACGTTGAAGATGGGAACGGCAAAAGAGTTCCAACCTGTCATAGAACGTTGCCTGTTTCTATAATGAATGACGATGATTTTAAAGAGGCGTGTGAATATGCCGATATTTCAGCGAAAACTGTTTACCAAAATGAAGCCAAAGCGATTGATAAAATTCAAAAGAAAATTTTAAAAATCGCTCATAAAGAATCACCTTACGATATTTTTATTTGTTGTAAAGAAATTGATGATTTAACAGGCTTTCGTACAGAAGATAGTCTTTTAGCACACGATATTTACACAAAGCTTATTAAAGATGGCTACCGTGTATTCTTCGCAAGAGCTTCGCTTCGTGAGGTTGCGGGTGCTGATTATGAACCATATATTTATGCCGCATTAAAAAGTGCAAAAATAATGCTCACTATTGGTACAAAACACGAGTATTACGATGCAGTCTGGGTTAAAAACGAATGGAGTCGTTTTATTTCTATGATGGCTGACGATTCTTCTAAGGTTTTAATCCCATGCTTTAAAAATATGGATGCTTACAACTTGCCTGAAGAATTTAAAAATATGCAGGCACTCTATATGGGCGAAGTAACATTCTTTGGTGACCTCTTAGATAATATTGAAAGAGTTGTAGGCAAAGTAAATATAAAAAATACAACCGAAGCAATCGTTTTAAATAATGAAAATCCAGATTTTGCCCCACTTTTAGAGCGTGGTTTTCTCTTACTTGAAGATGAAAAGTGGCAAGATGGTGACGATTTTTTTGAAATAGTTCTTCACAAAGATACCAAAAATGCTACTGCATATTTAGGTAAGCTTCTTGTTGACCTTGAGGTTTCAAAACCCGAAAAATTAAAGGATTTTCATACACCATTCGATGATAATGACAATTATATAAAAATAATGCGTTTTGCAGATGATGACTTAAAAGAATTCGTAAAAAAGCAAAACGATTTAATTGTAAGGCGAAACGAAGAAAATCGTAAAAGAGATATTTACGAAAAAGCGGTTTCTATGCTGTCAGATGATACAAATGGCAAAATGCTTGAGGCGGCAGGGTATTTGTTTTTAGAAGTTAAAGATTTTAATGACTCAAGAGATTTAGCAGAAGCTTGTTTTGAAAAGGCTGGAATTGCAAATAAAAATACAGCTCTTAATGAAGCTAAACGAAAAATTGAACAAAACACTATTTCAAGCATTAAAACTGCTATTGAGCTACTCGAAGATATTCCAGGCTGGAAAGATGCAGACGAGCAGTTAGAACTTTGTCAATTTCGTCTTGGTGAGCTTCGCCAAAAAAAGGCTGAAGAAAAAAGAGTGCAAGAGAAAAAAATAGCAGAAATTAAAGAAAAAATTCGTAAGCAAGCAGAGCTTAGAGAAAAAGGTCTTTGTCAGCATTGTGGTGGCAAATTTAAAGGTGTATTTACTAAAAAATGTGTAAACTGCGGTTTACCAAAAGATTATTAAATATTTTGAATTAAAAATAAAAAATGGAGGTTTTTTATATGTCAAAAATAGTAGATATCATTAAATACGAGGGAGATAACAGTACGTTTATATGGAAGCATCCGGTTGAAGACTTTAACTATATGAGTCAGCTCGTAGTTCATGAAAGTCAGGAAGCAATATTCTTTATGAATGGTCAGGCACTCGATTTGTTTGGTCCTGGTCGTCATACTCTTGAAACACAAAATATTCCTGTTTTAGGTAAAGCCCTTAATAAAGTAACTGGTGATAAAACACCATTCCATTGTGAAGTTTACTTTATTAATAAAACTGTTCAAATGGCTCTTAAATGGGGTACTGACAGTAAAGTTCGTTTTATTGACCCACTTACAGGTGTGCCGCTTGAAATCGGCGCTTCAGGTGAAATGAATCTTAAGGTCAGTGATTCTCGTAAGCTTCTTATAAAATTAGTTGGTACTATGAAGGGTATCGCTTGGGATGCAAGCAGAGAAGGCTTTACAAAAAGTCTTACAGATTCTTTTAAACCACTTATTTCAACAGCAGTTAAAACAAATCTTGCTTCTGCTATGAAACAAAGTGAAATAGATATTTTAGAAATTGATGAACGCCTTGAAGAACTTTCAGGTGCTCTTCGTGAAAAGCTTATTCCTGGTTTTGAAGATTACGGTTTAACAATTCCTGAGTTTTATGTAACAACAGTTGTTTTACCTGAAAATGACCCTAACTTCAAGAAAATCCGTGAATTACATACAATTTCATTCCAGAAAAAAATGGTTGAAGCAAGTAGAGAAATTGAGCTCGAACGCCAGACAACTGAAACAGAAATTGCAAAGCGTGAAGCAGAGCGTGAGCTTATTAAAGCACAAACTGAAGCACAGGCAGCAAAAATGGCTGGCTTTGCAGAAGCTGAAGTTATGGCTGCAAAAGGTATTACCGAAAAAGAATACGTTCAGGCAGACGTTCAGAAAGCATTTGCAGAAGGTCTTGGCAATATGGGCTCAGGTGGTGGCACCGGTGGCGGTATGATGGGCGACATTGTAGGTCTTGGTGTAGGTCTTCAGGCGGCTAATGCTATGAGTGGTCAGTTAGGTGGTATATTTAATGGCTTTGCAGGTGGCAATAATGAAGCTTCACAACAAGCTGGTGTTAAATGTGCTAACTGTGGTAATTTGTTACCTCAAAATGCAAAATTCTGCCTTGAATGTGGCACTAAAGTAGAAGACCTCGCTGAAAATGAAATGATTTGCCCAGCGTGTGGTAAAAAGACTACAAAAGGTAAATTCTGTATGGAATGTGGTGCATCTTTAATAGTTAAATGTGCAAAATGCGGTGCAGAAATTCCGACAGGTGCAAAATTCTGCCTTGAATGTGGCGAAAAACTTTAATTTCTGAGGAGTAATTATTATGAAAACATCGTTTAAAATTTATGCTCTTATATGGGCAATAGGCTTTGCAATTTTTAATTTGGTTGCTTTTGTTCCGGTTGTAAGTATTGAAGGTGCTGAAATTTCATCTTCATTTGTTATTGCAACTATTTTCTGCGATATTATGTTTTTTGCACAACTCGGTTGTGGTTACTTTGCTTTTAAACCAGAAAACAAGCAAAAAGTGTTTTATAATATTCCAATTGTAACAACAAGCTTAATAAGCCTCTTGGTTACAATTGTAGTGGCAGTTGTTTTAGCGTTAATCCCGGACGTACCAAACTGGCTTACTGCACTTATTTTGGCAATCGTAACTTTAATTTCAGTTGTAGCTATTTTAAAATCACATTTTGTTGCTGAAACAATTTCAAAAATTGATGATAAAGTAAAAGCTAAAACGTTTTTTATTAAAAATCTTACAGTTGATGCTGAAACACTCATTTCAAAAGCTTCAAATGATGAAGCAAAAGCCGAAGCTAAAAAGGTTTACGAAGCAATCCGTTACTCTGACCCTATGGCAAATGAAGCACTTTCTTCACTCGAAAGTGAAATTACAAGTAAATTCAATGCATTCAGTAATGCAGTTGCAAGTGGTGAATCACTCGAAGAAACGTCTAAAGCATTGTTGATTCTAATTGAAGAAAGAAACAATAAATGCAAGATGCTTAAATAATGCACAATTCATAATGCACAATGCATAATTTCAATGCAAGAGGTGTTTTTTTGAAGGACAATTTAATTGTTAATAAAACGAAACAATTTGCGATTAGAATTGTAAATTTATATAAATTCCTTTGTGATGAAAAGAATGAATATGTTTTATCAAAACAACTTTTACGTTCAGGTACAAGTATTGGTGCAAATGTTAGAGAAGGTGTGCGTGGTCAATCTTCGTCAGATTTTGCAATGAAGATGAATATTGCTCTGAAAGAGGCGAGTGAGACTGAATATTGGCTTGAAATTTTATACGAAACAGGTTTTTTAACAGAACAGCAGTTTGAAAGTATATATGCTGATTGTGTTGAAATAAACAAGATTCTGAATAGTATTGTTAAAACTACTTATGAAAAAATCAAGGGGGAAAAGGCATAAAATCATTGTGCATTATGCATTGTGAATTATGCATTGACTATATGGCAGTTTTTAAATGCAAAATGTGCGGTGGCGACCTTGAAATTAAAGAAAAAGCAACCGTATGTGAATGTATATATTGTGGAACAAAGCAGACTGTTCCGAGCTCAGATGATGAAAAGAAGCTACAGCTTTTTAACAGAGCAAACAGATTGAGGTTCAATAACGAATTTGACAAAGCGGCAGGTGTTTATGAGTCTATTGTTGCTGAATTCCCCGAAGAACCTGAAAGCTATTGGGGGTTAGTGCTTTGTAAATATGGTATCGAGTATGTTGATGATGAAAAGACGGGCAGAAAAATACCAACTTGTCACAGAACATTACCTGCTTCTGTAATGAATGACAAAAATTTTGAGTTAGCTTATGAATATGCAAATAATGATGCAAAAATTATTTACAGAGAAGAAGCAAAAACAATTGACAGAATTCAGAAAAATATTCTTTCAATTGTTGAAAATGAAGACCCTTATGACGTTTTTATCTGCTATAAAGAAACAGATGAAAATGGTAACAGAACAGAAGATAGTTTGTTAGCACAGGATATTTACACAGAATTAGTAAAAGAAGATTACAAAGTGTTCTTTTCACGTGTTACTTTACGTGACAAAGCTGGTACGGAGTATGAGCCTTATATTTACGCCGCTTTAAAAAGTGCAAAAGTAATGCTTGTAATTGGCACAAAATTTGAGTATTTTGATGCAGTCTGGGTTAAAAACGAGTGGGGACGTTTTCTTTCAATGATGGAAGAGGATAAAGAAAAACACCTTATTCCTTGCTTTAAGAATATAGATGCCTACGATATACCAGAAGAATTTAACAACCTTCAGGGTCTCGATATGGGTGAGGTTACTTTCTTTAAAAATCTCGCAAATAGTATTGAAAAATTCGTTGAAAAAGAAACTGTTACTGAAACAGTTATAATTAATTCTGGCCCTACTGCTATTGAACCATTATTAAAAAGAGCATTTATGTTTCTTGAAGATGGTGAATTTAAAGATGCAGACGAATATGCAGAAAAAGTTCTTGATACTAACCCAGAGTGTGCTGAAGGCTATCTTGTAAAGGTTCTTGCAGAAAATTCTTTGAGAAAAAGGCGAGATTTGTCTGACTGTGAAAACCAATATACCTGTAATAAAGATTATCAGAAAGCGGTTCGTTTTGCAGATGAAACGTTAAAAGCAGAGTTAGATGAATATCTTTCAACGTGGAAAGAGTATAAATATAACATTGCTTGTGAAAATATGGTAACTGCTACTACAATTGATGAATTTAATTCTGTGATTTCAACTTTTGAGATGCTCGAAGGCTACAAGGACTCTCAAGAGAGACTTGAAACATGCTTGAGTAATATCAATGATATTAACAGTGAAAATTGCAGAATTGCTGGGCTTAAAAATAGTGTTTGTCGAAAAAATATAAGAATAAACGAGCTCGAAAAAAATAAAGAGGCACTAAATAAGGCTCTCGAAGAATGTAAAGAGCAGTACCACAGAAGAAAGGCTTTAAGTCTTAAAAGATTGACTATTTCACAGATTGCAATGTTCGTACCAGCTTTTATTTCAACGATTGCTATTTCTTTAAACGGTGAGGTAAATCAATCACTTTCAGAGATTTTTATGTTTCTTACTATAGGTGCTTATATCTGGTACTTAGTAGAAATTTATTTGTTTATGAAAAAGGGTGTTAAAGATAAAAAATACAGAATTATATTTTTAATTTACCCATTATTCGGTTTTCTTTTCTGCTTAAAAGAATGGCTTTTTATGAAGAGAAATTACAATTTTACAATTAAAGAAAAATTAGCAGAAATTAAGACTCTGAACAGAAAAATAAGTGAGTGCGATATTGAAATATTGAAAGAGCAAAAAGAAATTCAAGAACTGAATAAAAGCTTAGAAGAAGTTCAGAATACATAAAATAAAAAGTTCTATCATTTAGCGAAAACTAAGTGATAGAACTTTAATTTTGTTAAGGCAAGAAATATTTTATAAGTTTTGAAATCAAATCTACAAGATGAATAAACGACGGCATTCTGAAGAAGTTACTAAAACTGTTGCCAAGAGTACCTTTATCTTCTTCAACTTCAATAAACGTCTGGTTTTTTACATCGTTCTGCATAAATTGTGGATATTGCGGATTATCGAAAACAGTTAACTGTTCTTTACTACTGAACATCCATTTATACATTTCGCCGTGGCCATCGTGGGTAGAGGAGTGCATCATATCTTTTATAAACCATGTGCTTTCTGGCATAATTGAAGTTGAAGCATCAATTCTCCAGTCTGGTGAAATATAATTTTTATCTAAATGCTTTTGTTGTCTGTAATCATAATGAAAGCCACTGTTAATGTTACTGCAAGTAGCACCGAGTGAAGCATATTTTGTGTCAACAGTACCATCGGAATCGTTTAAGTAAGCAGAAACAAGGGGAGTTCTTTGCATATTGTAACCAACTACGTTATAAAACTTTGTGCCGTTCTTCTTTGATTCATTAATTAACTTTTCTGCACTTTGCTGAACTTCGTAGTGGTAAAAGTCAATTCTTTCAATGAGCTTTGCATTTTGGACAGGGTCGAGTTGCATAAACACTTTTGCTTCTTCGTAATATTCGTGAGGAACAAAGCTCCATATACCAGGCATTGTAGCAAACATTGGTATGAGTGCTTCGTTAAATACTCTGTCTTTTAAATTAAGAATTAAATCGTCACCGATTTCAACAAGGGCATCTAAAAGACCTGCAGTTGTAAGCAGTTCTAAAAGTGTATAAACTACGCCACCTAAAAAATCGTTTTCGAGTTCTGGCATTGCTTGTGCTGCATATCTTTCAATAGCATCAGCATTAAGTTCAACTTTACCTGTGTAAAGTTCACCAGCAACGGCAGTTCCTAAAAGTGGGCAACATTGGAAAATAATTGTTTCAATATCTTTTGTTCCATAGAGCTTGATGTAGCTCATTGTTGTAACGCCACCCATACTCGAAGCACGGAACTGAACTGTGTCGTGTTTTGTTAAAGCTTTAACTTCTTGTATATATTCGTGAAGCTTTTTAGCATTTTCAATAGGGTCGAGTCTGAAGTCATAACCAAAATAATAGTTGTGGTCTAAGCTGTGAGGAACTTCATCTGTTGGGTGAAATTCTTCGCAAGTAACTCTGCTTGAAGAATTACCATCCTTATCAAGTGCTAAATCACCAAAGATTTTCATAACACATTCAATTAACACGTCGCCAAAAGCATCGTAATCGCCAGTGTTAATTAAATCGCCAGCAGCAGATACAACAGGAGTTAATTCTCCTATAATGTAACCAATATCTGGTCTGAATAGCACTCTTTCATTTTCTGTACCAGCATCAAGTGTTAACGTACCGCTACCAAGTGCCGCAACGTAAATAATTGGTGCATCACCACAGTTGCATTTTTCTTCGACTGCAAATGCAGGAGTAACTGTAAGCGATATTAAAACAACAGAAAGAAATACTGCAAGAATTTTTTTCATAGAAAAACCCCCTTATTTTAAAATGATTTTAACATATTATGGAAGATTTTAAAAGATGGAAAATGTATAAATTTTTAAAAGCAAATTTGTTGTATTTACATATCGTGACAAATATGTTAAAATCATATAAAGAGAGTGTGATTTTATGTCTTATAATTCTTTTGCTTCTGTGTACGATGAATTAACAAAAAACGTTGATTATAAAGCTCGTGCAGAATATATAAGTGAAATTTTAAAAAAATATAATATTAAAGATGGACTTCTTTTAGATTTAGCTTGTGGCACAGGCTCACTTTCTATTGAACTTTCAAAGTTGGGGTTTGAGGTTATCGGAACCGATGCTTCTTACGATATGCTTTCAGAAGCGCAGAATAAAGCCGCAGAAAGCGGAGAAAATATAATGTTTCTCTGTCAGAGAATGGAAGAAACCGACCTTTATGGCTCTGTAAGAGCAATAGTTTGTGCTCTTGATAGTATCAATCACGTAACAGATTATGAATTAGTTAAAAAGACTTTTAAAAATCTTATAAATTTTCTTGATACCGATGGCATTATAATTTTTGATGCAAATACAGTTTATAAGCATCAGAAAGTTTTGGGTAACAACATTTTTATTTATGATGAAAAAAATGTATTTTGTGCTTGGCGAAATACGTTACTTGAGGATGAAAAAACTGTAAATATCAACCTTGACTTTTTTGTTAAAAATGGGGAAGATTATTTAAGGTTAGGTGAAAGCTTTAAAGAAAAAGCTTACACCGATGAGGAATTGACATTTGCGGTAGAAGATGCTGGTTTTAAAGTTTTGTCTCGTTTTTCGGAATCAACTTTTGATGTTCCGACTGACGAAACTGAACGTGTAACTTACATAGTAGGAAGGAGCGATTATTTTGGATGATTTAATGTATTTGAAAAGTGGTACAGATATCCGTGGTTCTGCATTCTCAACAGATGGAAAGCCTGCAGATTTAACAGCAGAGAGACTTCAATCAATTACCTGGGCGTTTGCTAACCATTTAGAAAGAAAAATAGGTAAATATGAAGATTTAAAAGTAGCAATAGGCTATGACCCACGTATTTCGTCAATCAGTATTAAATACGTTGTCGAAAACGTGCTTCTTGCTATGGGTTATAAAGTATATGATTGTGGTCTTTCTTCAACGCCGTCTATGTTTATGTCAATAATAAATTTTGACGTAGATGCCGCAATAGAAATTACTGCAAGTCATCTTCCAATGAATATGAATGGTCTTAAATTCTTCACAAGAGAAGGTGGCTTTTCTGGTGATGATATTAAGGCGATTTTAACACGTGCCTCAACAAAAGTTTGGACTAAAGGCGATTTCAGGGGAGCTACTGAAAAGCTTAATAATATGGCAAAGTATTGCGAAGACCTTCGTGAGATGATTAAAAAGGGTGTTAATGCGCCTGATTACGAACAACCTTTAAAGGGTCTTAAAATCGTTGTTGACCCAAGTAACGGCGTTGGCGAATTTTATATTACAGACGTTTTAAATCCACTTGGTGCAGATACTTCTGGTAGTATTGCTGTGCATCCTGATGGTCGTTTTCCGACTCACCAGCCAAACCCTGAAAATAAGGCGGCTATGGATTTAATTTCAGAAGCAACAAAAAATGCAAACGGTGATTTAGGTATAATTTTTGATACTGACTGTGACCGTTCTGCTTGTGTAGATTCTGAGGGCGAACCTATTAACCGTAATAAATTAGTAGCACTTGCTTCATATATTGCTCTGGAAAGTTATCCTAACGGAATTATTGTAACCGATTCAGTTACATCAGATGGCTTAACTGAATTTATAGAGCAAGAATTAGGTGGAATTCACAGAAGATTTAAACGTGGCTATAAAAACGTAATCGACGAAGCAAAACGCCTTACATTTGAGGAGGGGAATGTTGCACCTCTTGCGATTGAAACCTCTGGTCACGCCGCATTTAAAGATAATTATTATCTTGATGATGGTGCTTACCTTGCAACACAGATTGTTATATTAACTGCATCATTAAGAAAGCAAGGTAAAGCTTTAGGTGATATTTTAAATAAACTTAAATCACCTTTAGAAGAAAAAGAAATAAGAATTAAAATTACAGAAGAAAATTTTGTAACTTACGGTAATTCAGTTTTAGAAGATTTTAAAGAGTTCTCAGATAACACTAAAGGAATTGAACGTGTTAAACTTAATTTTGAAGGTGTAAAGGTTAATTTTGATAAGAAAAAGGGTGATGGTTGGCTTCTTATGAGGCTTAGCCTTCACGAACCATTACTTGTTGTGAATTGCGAAAGTAATTCAATTGGTGGTACTGAAAAAATGCTCGAAAGTTTAAAAGAATTTTTGAGTGAATATAAAAAATTAAATATAAATTTTTAAGGAGTTTAAGTGATGGTTAAAAATAAAAAAATTATTATCAGTATTGTTTCAATCGTTTTGGTTTTAGCGATTGGAATTACAGCTGGAGTTCTTCTTTACAAAGATTGGCCTGAAACAATTCAGGATTTTGAAACAAAAAAATCAGATGATACAATCAGAACAATGAGTTTTAACATCCGTTGTACAAACGTTGGTCGTGACTCTTGGGAAGACAGAATTGGCATTGTAACAGAAACAATGGCGCAAAGTGAAGCTGACTCAATAGGCGTTCAGGAAGCAACACCAGAGTGGATGGCAACATTAAAAGAAACACTTACAGATTACGATTACGTTGGTGTTGCCCGTGATGATGGTGATAATCAAGGTGAATATTCTGCAGTGTTTTATTTAAAAGATAAATATAATCTTTTAGATAGTGGTACTTTCTGGCTTTCTGAAACACCAGAAACACCATCTCTTGGCTGGGATGCGGCTTGTACACGTATTTGTACCTGGGCAGTACTCGAAAATAAAGAAACTAAAGAGCAATATGTTCACGTTAATTCACACTTTGACCACGTTGGTATTAAAGCAAGAGAAGAAAGTGTAAAGATGATTCTTGAGCATATTGATAAATATAAAGATTTACCAGTTGTTTTTACAGCAGATATGAACGTGCAGGAGGGTAGTGACAATTACACAGAATTTACTAAAGTTCTTCACGATACAAAATATTTAGCAGATGATACAATGGATTACCTTACATATCACGACACAAAGCCATCAAAGCATAAAGATGATGTTATTGACTATGTAATGGTGAATGATAATTTTAAGGCATTAAGCTATAAGGTTGTAACTGCAGGTATCGACGAACGCTACGTTTCAGACCATTTCCCAGTTTATGCTGATTTAGAAATTAAATAGTATTTTTGCTTAAACCGCCACTGCAGAACAATCAGGGGACGGTTCTATGATTGAGCCTAAAAAACCTTGATTGTCAACGGTTTTAGCGTTGTTTAAAGTTTAATTTTATAAGAAAATCAGGGGTTGGTTGATTGAAAAAACAATCCAATTACAGAACTGTCCCCTGTCTTGTAGAAAATGGTGGTTCATATAGTTTGGATGTATTCCTAAGCATTTGTGATGCAATAGAAATAACTCCCGATTATGTTGTTTTGGGTGCAATACGAAAAGTTCGCAAGGGAGACTTTTTAGATATCTTAAAATTATGTGAAGAACATGAAGCAAAAATTCTTATAGATATTACCGAATCACTTTTCAAAAACAGAAAACCCTAAATTTGCAATAAAAATTTTAATATGTTATCATTAAGTCAACGAATTTTTCGTTGACTTTTTCTTTTGGAGGTCTTTATGAGATTAGCTTATTGTGATGACAACCCTGATTGTTTACATGAAGTTCAAGAACATATAAAATTTTTCAGTATGGATACTGGAATTGATTTTGAAGAACATGCTTTTTCCTGTTCTGAAGACTTAATTAATAGTCATTTAATCTTTGATATCGCTATTTTAGATGTTGAAATGGAAGGTATGAATGGATTAAAGTTAGGTGAACACTTAAGAAAAGGAAATCCACATATCATCTTAATTTATTTGACTGCCCATAAAAAATATTTAGACGATGCATTGAACCTTAATGCTGTTCGTTTCTTTGAAAAGCCTATAGAATCTTCTAGGTTTTACAGAGGATTACATGATGCTTTAGAAAGAATTGATAACTCTGTCATTAAATTTGCTCTACGCGATGGTAAATCTACTGATATTGTTAATGCAAAAGATATTATGTATATAGAAATTGAGCGTCGTTATTCTAAAGTTGTTACACTTAATAAAGTTTATCATTCTTTTGAGCATATTTCTTTTTGGAGGGAAAAATTGCAAGGTTCTTGTTTTGCAATTCCACATAGAAGTTACATAGTTAATCTTAATTTTATTTCAACTTACCAAAGAAAAGTATTGCTTCTTAACGAAACTATCGAAATCCCTGTTTCCAAAAGTCAACAAACTTTATTTTATCAAAAATTCTGTAGATTTTTGGAGGGTAAATGATGGAAAAAACTATATTTAGCCTTTTTGTATATACTTTCGAGATGCTAATTGCATTTGCTTTTTTCATAAAAAATTATAATATCAAACAAAAGCCACGTTTTATTGCAATATTAGTAGGATTGTTACTATTCTTACCCTGTGCTATTATTTTCACAACTTTTGGAAACGAAATTATAAATTTAACAGTATTCTTTGTAATTAATTTTTTGTTTGCTAAAATATGTTTCGATATAAATTTAAAATCGGCAATAATACAAAGCATTCTTTTAGACGCTATTATGTTTACAACGGAAATACTAACTATATCAATTCACTCTGCAGTTACTAAAATACCCACTAATTTATACAAAACTAATTTCACTGTTTTTGTTTTAGTAACCATAATTAGTAAAGTACTATATTTAACCATATCTCAACTATTTTCATTTATTGTTCAAAAACACAATTTAGATTCATTTAAAAACAAGTATTTCATTCCACTCTTTATCTTTCCAGTATTAACTATAGTTACTAGTTCCTTGTTTTTATTTATTGCTTTAGATGTTGATCTTTCTACAGGATATCAAATTACACTTTTTGTTGTCAGCATTCTTTTCATTTTTTCTTGTATTTTCATGTTTATCTATTATCAAACATTACTTGAAAAAGAAAGTAAAATATCAGAACTTGAGTCTGAACAAAGAATTAACAATATGAACACTACATACTTAGAAATTCTCGAACATCAAAACGATGAATTTCATATGATGTTTCACGATATGAAAAATCATTATTTAACTTTAAGAAATATGGAAAGTATTGGTGATGTAAAGCAATATATCAATAAACTGTATCCTTCGTTTGAAAATAAAAATAAAGTTAAAATTTCCAAAAACAAAATTATTGATATAATATTAAACAAATATATCGTTGTTTGTAAAAATAATAACATCAAATTCTATTATGAAGTTAAAACTGCTGATTTAAATTATATAAACGATGTTGAATTATCTATTATTCTTAATAACGCTTTAGATAATGCGGTAGAAGCTGCAAAAAATAGTTTTGATAAAGAAATCGAAATCTCTATACGACATATTAATAATATAGACCTTTTAAGCATTATAAACAGTTGTGATACATCTCCTGTTCATAAAGATAACATTCTCACCACAACCAAAATGCATTCCCAAAATCATGGATTTGGTAGTAAGATAATTGAACGCCATACAAAAGCAAATAATGGTGAGTATGAATGGTTCTATGATGAGAAAGAAAAAAAGTTTCATCTATCTTTAATGTTTTCGTCAAAATAACCAAGTAAGCATTACATTTTTTGTAATGCTTACTTTTTTTGTTATTTCAATAACCCATTTTTGTTTTTTACTTGATTTTTTTATATCCTTATGTGAGTATTTAGTTGTAGGAAGAACACATATACGTGTTGGTCCTATGTTTATCAGCATCCACCTAGAATGAAAGGCGACCTCAAATGTTAAAAAGAAAATTTCTTGCGACGTTAATTATTGGCGTTATTGCAGTACCGAGCTTAATACTTACCGCTTTTGCGACTCAACATGAATTTTCATCACCAGAACGTGCAAATGCACTCTCAACACGAGCATCTTTTGTAACATGTTCATGCTACACCACAACTTCCAGTAATATAAGAGGAGAAACTAAAACTTCTTATAAATCAGCTCAAAATTCAGACATGCCTAGTACCGCACAGGTTAATCCTGCTAATTCATTTGTCCCGGTTTGTGTTAGACACGAAGTATCAACCCCAACCGCTAACCAAAGTTCTACTTGCCGTTTACATAGTAGAAATTACCAATAAATTATAATCGGTTTAATTAATATATTTTCGAGGTGTATACTATGAAAAAAATACTATTAAAAACTTTTCTTTTAATAATTATTTCATCTTTAATTTTATTTTTTCCATTAAAATTATGTTCTCTTTCAATTAACAAGTACATACAATACCATGCACTCCGTGAGTTGTCTTGCTTTTCATTAGAGACAACTACAGAGTCTGTGCAATTTTCTGCTTTTTATGGAAATGATGCACAAAGCAATGCTCAAAATTACATAAAAAGCATTCAAGATACTCCTGGGGTTGAAAGTACACACATTTTTAATACTAACACCAATTTGATAACTTATTTGTATACTGATGTTGCCGATTTAAAATATAAAACAGTTGTAGAACAAGTTGGAAGAAATGATAGCATACCAATTAACTATAGAAAACTTGTTGTTGAGAACTCACAAGGTTATCAGGTTTCTAATAGTGGTACTATATGGAATGAAAATATTCTTAATATTGGAAGTTATGAAATTCCAGAGATGTTTGTTAAAACTGATTATCTTAAATGCACAGAAGGAAGATACCCCGATTTAGAGTTGGAATATCAAAACAATGAGACAGTTGAAATCATGGTAACTTCAGGTCTAGGTCTTAATGTAGGTGATTCTTGCTATATCGCTTTAGATGCTATTGATAAAAATGATGAACTTGTTGTCATGAAAGCTACTGTTGTTGGTATTGCAAGTAAAGGTATATTTCTTCCTTATTACGATAGATATTTTTCAGGAGATGCTTCCACAGTAGATGAAGCATACAATAGAATTTTTAATGGCGAGATGATCTATTATCCGAATTTAAGCAAATGTTACACATACAATTCTCATTTTAAGCCTGAAGAAGATGCACACGACAAAACAACCGTAACTATGATTTTAGTTGATAAGAATATGACCTCTCATATTGAAAATATACTAAAAGAATATGATGGTGTATCTATTTCGCAAAAAGTTGGTCTTTTTAACTCATCTAAAAATGTATATGAGCTTAGAACTTTTGTAAATTATGAAGATGTCTCATACTTTGAAAGTTTTTCAATCGCACAAACTGAACTTGCATTTTCTATTTGCTTACTTGTTTTTGTTTTATTTTACATTATTACTGTTGCTATTAAAATTATTTCTATGATAAAAAAACATAGAACAACAAATTTAATTCAAGGTGACAAGCAATGATTCTAACAAGTATTAGAAATTTTATCAAAAACCAAAAACTCTTCTTTGCGATTTTTATCATTCTTCAAATATTAGCAGTAATTTCGGCTCAATATTCTTATTTGGATAATATTCAAAAAGAAAATGATTGGATTATATACGTTGAAGAAGCAACTATTTTTAAAGTAGAATTTTCTGAAGATATTAAAATATCTCAACTTAATAGTCATATTCAAAAAATCCAAAACAATTACAGAAACAAGATATCATCAATATCTATTGATATTGATGACAGTAATTTAAGAGCCTATTATTTTGGACAAAATAAAGTTATAAATTATGGCAAAACAGAAATTTCTGCTAATGATATCATTATTAGTACCAACACTAATATTTCAAATGGTAAACAGTTGGGTGATGTTTTTGAAACTTCTACAAAAAAATTTAATGTAACATCTTTAAGAACGGATGCACCATATAATGAAATATTACTTGAATCAGTTAACAATGATTTTAATATAAATTCTTTAAATATAACATTATCATTTTTACCAACAATTTCACAACGAATGGCTTTTACTGAATATCTTCAAGAACTATTCCCAAATGGAAGTGTAATTGAACCTAACCATAGAAGTTCTTCTACTGAAACCAAATTTTCATCAGAATTAACAAGTAGTATCTGTCTTTTATTATTAACTATTGTAAACATTATTTTCATGTTCAGATATATAATTTTAAAACGAAAAAAGTCTTACATAATTGCACGATTATGTGGTGCCACAAAAAAACAAATCTTTATTACCACATTAACCGAATATTTTATTTATTGTTTAACTTCGTGTTTATTTGCGACTTTTATTACCAAAATAGTCATAATGCCTATTTTTTATGATGAAGTTTTTTTTAGTTTAGATGCGCTTCTTTTACCTGCATGTGCATTTATGATGATGTGCATTTGTACAATCTTACCTTTGTTAGTTCAAAATAGCAAATTGCATATGATTCAAAACAAGGTGGTGAAATAATGAAATCCTTAAAACTGGCTTTTCGTTTATTTTACAAAAATACAGTTCTTCATTTATTACTTATTTTTCAAATGATTTTAGTCTTTGCAATCGGAGCATCTGTTGTTTCTGAGATGAATGGCATATATTATACTAAAAACATAATTAGAAATCTGGGGAATACTAATTATGCTTTTTTTCAAACAATAAATCAAAGAGATTTAATTGCTGGAAGTAATGATACTAATTCACTTAATACATACAATGAATTTAATCTAAACATAATAAAAGATAAACTAAACGGCAAGTCCGATTTTATTACTGAATATTCATTATTTGGAAAACATCAAACAAACAATGAATTGTTTCATCTAAATGCATTTGATGATGTGCTTTTAAAAAATATTACAATACAAATGACCAATGGAAATTGGTTTACAAATACAGACAAAAAAGATGGTTTAGTTAGATTTGTCACAGATTGTAAAGCATATAACATCGGAGATATCATTCCAATTACAATTGAAGATGATACCAATCAAATCAAAATAAATCTTTGGTTAATTGGTATTGCAAAAACACCTTTTTATACTCCAACAACTTCTTCAACTGCTACTAAACCTGATGCTACAACTATTGTTTGCGAATGTGAACCTAGTGATGCCGGGAATTATATTTCTGGAATAATTTGTAATAAGGATATACAAACAGAATTAACCGCTGCAGTAAAATACGATTTTAATTATCATATATTCTTCGAAGATTCATTAACTGAATCAGAATTAAAAGAAAACATAGAAACCTTAGAACTTTATGGTACAGTTTCAACTGGTAGAGAAATTATACAAGAAACAAATAAAAATATCTATCAAAGTTTAAAGCAACGATTACCTGATATTATATTTATTAGCTTAATATCTTTAGTTGGTTTTTGCGGCATTTCTTTAATTAATATTTCTTCTAATATTCCAATCTTTGCATTGTACTCAATATTAGGTTGTTCTAAGAATAAACTTAATTCTATTCTGTTTTTTTATGTGTTAATTATAGAGTTTTCGGCATTAACACCAACAATTCTATTATTGATATTTGCAAAAATTTCAGAACACATAACCCCATACATTCCCTTTGTAAATTCAGGTACATACATAATTATAATTTCACTTGCATTACTATTCTTTTTAATTTCTTATAGTTTTGTTATTATATCTTTCAAAAAACAATCAACAAAGCAACTCTTATGAGGTGACCGACTATGATAACCCTTGAAAACATCTGTAAAACATATAATTCTGGTAAACCTAATTCTGTAGAAGCGTTAAAAAACATTTCTATCCATATACAACCTGGTGAACTTGTCGCTATTGTTGGTAAATCTGGTGCAGGCAAGTCAACATTGATGCATATAATCGCATGTGCAGAAACATTTGAAGAAGGTACATACTTGTTTGATGGTGTTTCTGTGTCTGATAAAAATGATACAGAAAAAGCCAAAATAAGAAACAAACAAATTGGGACTGTTTTTCAAGATTTTGCTTTGGTTGATGATTTTTCCGTTTATGAAAATGTGGAATTACCTCTATATTTTTGCAAAAATACAAAAAGCCAAAGGAAGAAAGCAGTAACTAACGCTTTGAAAATTGTTGGAATTGAAGAATTGAAAAACAGAAATGTGACGACTTTATCTGGTGGTCAAAAACAACGAGTAGCAATAGCAAGAGCTATTGTCAATAATCCGGATATAATTTTGGCTGATGAACCAACTGGTGCACTTGATAGTAAAACGGGAACAGATATTTTCAATCTTTTAAAGTCTCTTAGCGAGTTCGGAAAAACAGTAATAATCATCACACATGATAGAGATATTGCTGAAAAATGCACCAGAATAATAGAGATATCAGATGGAAAAATATTATTAGACGATATATACGTCATTTAAACCTAAAACGACTAAGACAGGGGACGATTCTCTGTCTTACCGAAAAATCGAATAATTTTTAAAACAAAAACTCAGTTAATTGATTAAAAAAAATCAGTTAACTGAGTTTCATTTTTGATTAATATTTTTTTATTTAAAGAGATAAACTCTTGTTTCGTAAGGTTTTGTTTTGAAGCCGTTACCAGTTGTAGCAGGGTAGTTGTAGTTTGAAAGCACAAGCTCACCTTTAGTAAGGTCAAAGCCTTGTGGTGCTTTAAATTCAACCTCATTTTCTACGAATGAGTTAATAACAAGTAATTTAACTCCGTCAAGCTCTCTTTCGTAAACAAAGAGTTCTTTACTGTTTTCATAATATTGTTTAAAAGAACCGTAAATAGCAACTTCGTTTTCTTTTCTGAATTTTAAGAGCTTTCTGTAGTAATTAAGAATACTGTCAGGGTCTTTTTCTGCTGCAGCTACGTTAATTTCTTTGTAATTAGGGTTTAAGTTAAACCAAGGTTCAACTGTTGAGAAACCAGCATATTCTGAGTCATCCCATTGAACCGGAGTTCTTGAGTTTTCACGTGAACCCTTGTTTGCCATTTTAACAAATCTGTCACCCTTGATGCCAAGCTTGTTAAACATTTTCTGGTTGTTGAAGGTAATCATATCTTTGAATTCATCAATAGAATGAAGTTCAATGTTTGTCATACCAATTTCCTGCCCCTGATAAATGAAAGGCGTACCTTTTTGTAAATAGCACATTGTTGCAAGCATTTTTGCACTTTCAACTCTGTATTTTAAGCTACCATAACGGTCAACAATACGTGGGTGGTCGTGGTTTTCAAGGTAAAGTGTGTGCCAAGCTTTGCCGTTCATTGCATCATACCATTTCTGGTAGCACTTCTTCATCTTTTTAAGGTTAAATGGAGTTTTAATCCAGTCGGTCATAAAGCAGTCTGCTTCAAGATGGTCAAAGCTGAACATTGTTTTGAGAACCTGACCTTCACCCTCAGTAACAAATTTAAGTGCTCTGTCAGTTGTAAGAAGAGGACCTTCACCAACTGTAAAGCAATCGTATTTTGAAAGAACGTCGTCGTGGAACTCTTTAAGGTATTCATAAAGGTGTGGACCACAGTTGTAGTGTTCCATACCACAAGCAACAGGAATCGGAATACCGTTTGGAAGTCCTTCTTTTTTAGAAATGTATGTAATAACGTCTTCACGGAAGCCGTCAACACCCATATCGAGCCAGAACTTCATAATATTCTTAACTTCTTCACGAACCTTAGGGTTATCCATATTTAAGTCCGGTTGACCTTTTGTGAAAACGTGAAGGTAATACTCATCAACGCTTTCAACGTATTCCCAAGCGCCACCTTCAAATGTTGAAAGCCAGTTGTTTGGTGGCTTTTTACCATTTTTGCCTTTACCTTTTCTCCAGATATAATAATCGTGGTAAGGGTTGTCTACACTCTTACAGCTCTCTTTGAACCATTTATGTTCAGTTGAAGTGTGGTTAACAACTAAATCCATAAATACTTTCATCTCTAATTCGTGAGCACGTGCTAAAACTTTTTTGAAAGTATCTAAATCGCCGTATTCTGGGTTGATATCCATATAATCAGCAATATCGTAACCATAGTCAGCATTAGGTGAGCAGAAGAGTGGTGAAAACCAGATTGCATCTATACCAATGCTCTTGATGTAGTCAAGCTTAGAGTAAATACCCTCAAGGTCGCCGATACCATCGCCATTAGAGTCTTTGAAACTTCTTGGCCATACCTGGTAAACGACCATTTCTTTGTACCATGCTTTTTGCATAACAAAATACCTCACTTTAAATATTTGAAAACATTCTAACACATTGTTGTGGTTTTTACAAGTTAACAGTGTATTTTTAGCATATTGTAGAAATAATTAATTAACAATTTGGTAAAAAAACACTATATACTTTTCTGTCAGTTTATTGTATAATTACAAAGTATATTTTTTGACAAATTTTTTTCGAGGGAATTTATATGAAAAAATCAACCAAAATTATTGCTGCTATTGCAGTAACTTTTGTTCTTATAGCATCTATTGCAACTGTAAGTATTTTTAAAACTGATGATTCTCAGGTAGTGCCTACAACAACGTTATCTGCTCTTAGCACTACATTATTTCCAACTCAGCCACTTGAAACTGTTTCTGCTTTCGATTGGGAAGCTTATCTTAATTCACAGGAGTTATCCAGTGAAACAGAGCTTTCTACTGAAGACCCGACTGCTACGACAGTACCAGTGGTGCCTACCAGTCCTAATATTATAATCAGCTATGTTTATCCAAGTGATTACGTACCACAGACTATTCCTACCAAACCAGTTGAAACAGAGCCTTCAACTCAATCAAATCGTGTTGAAATGGTTGATTATCAATACAAAGTTGATAAGGAAAACGAAGAGGTTACTTTAACAAAATATATCGGTAGCGATATGTCACCGAGTATTCCTGAAACTGTTGCAGGTTTTAACGTTACAACTATCGGTAGTGCTTGTTTTAAAAATCAGAAAATAACAAGCGTTTACATACCAAAAACTGTTACTCATATTAATACTGCGGCTTTTAATAACTGTCAGTCTTTAAAAACTGTTTATTTTCTTGGTACAAATTATGTAGATATTGGTGAATCAGTTTTTGAAAACTGTGTTTCACTTTCAAATATTTCATTGTCTGCAAACACAACTACTATTGGTGCAAATGCTTTTGCAAACTGTACTTCACTCAAAAAACTCAAAATTCCAGAGTCAGTTACAGTTATTGGTCAACAGGCTTTTGCTGGTTGTAGTAAAGATTTAACTATTGTTTGTAAATCAGGTACTGTTGCAGAAACCGTTGCTCTTGGTTATGAGTTTAAAGTTGAACTTGAATGATTTTCGAAACCATCGCTTTTGCGGTGGTTTTTTATTTTAAAATTTTAACCTTTAGGCGTGGATTTAATATAATAAAATAGGGACGTTAAAACAACCTTCACTTTTTATGATTATTTTTGTAAAATCAGTCAAAAATAGGGATGTGAAAACAACACATCGGAGAGTGATAAAGTGACTATTAAAAGAGGCGAAATTTATTATGCAGATTTAAGTCCTGTTGTAGGTTCAGAGCAGGGTGGAGTGAGACCTGTACTTATTGTTCAGAATAATGTTGGGAATAAATATAGCCCCACGGTTATTGCGGCTGCTATAACGAGTCAGAAATTTAAAACAAATTTACCGACTCATATCAGTGTTGATGCAAACAGCTGTGGGCTTTCAAAAGACTCAATAGTTCTGCTTGAGCAAATAAGGACTCTTGATAAACAACGGCTTAAAGAGCGAATGGGTAATTTACCTGAAAATGATATGGATAGAATAGATAAAGCTTTATCTGTAAGCTTTGGATTATTTGATAATATCTGATTAAAAACAAGGAGCATTAAGTTGCTTCTTGTTTTTTAATACCTTGACAATGTGCGAGTATTGGTGTAAAATATCAAATGGTTTTGACATACATAAAAAATTGTCATATTTGGAGGTTTTTTTATGGCAAGAAGATTTTTTACATCTGAATCAGTTACTGAAGGTCATCCAGATAAAGTCTGTGACTGCGTTTCTGATGCAATTTTAGATGCAATTTTAGCGCTAGATAAGGAAGCAAGAGTTGCTTGCGAAACAACCTGCACAACTGGTGTTGTTACTGTGATGGGTGAAATTACCACTACTGCTCAGATTGATTTCCCAGCAGTTATCAGAAAAACTGTTTGTGATATTGGTTTTGATAATCCTAATTGCGGTTTTGATGGCAATACTTGTGCTGTTATGACTACTATTGATAAACAATCAACTGATATTTCAATGGGTGTTGATAAGTCACTTGAGTTAAAAGATGGTGAAAACGACCCTTATAACCTTCATGGTGCTGGTGACCAGGGTATGATGTTCGGCTTTGCTTGTAATGATACTGAAGAGCTTATGCCACTTCCTATTTCTTTGGCTCACAAATTAGCTCGTCGTCTTACTGACGTAAGAAAAAATGGTACTTTAACATATCTTCGTCCTGATGGTAAGAGTCAAGTTACAGTTGAATATGATGATAATGATAATCCTGTAAGAGTTGAAGCTGTTGTTGTTTCTTCTCAGCACGACCCAATGGATATTGAAGTTCTTCGTAAAGATATTATTGAGAATGTTATTAAACCAATCATTCCAGAAAAATATCTTGATGATAACACAAAATTCTACGTTAACCCAACTGGTAACTTCGTAATTGGTGGTCCTGTTGGTGATAGTGGTCTTACAGGTAGAAAAATCATTGTTGATACATATGGTGGCTATTCACGCCACGGCGGTGGTGCTTTCTCTGGTAAGGACCCAACAAAAGTTGACAGAAGTGCTGCTTACGCTGCAAGATATGTTGCTAAAAACATTGTTACTGCAGGTCTTGCTGATAAATGTGAAATTCAATTAGCTTATGCAATTGGTGTTGCGAGACCACTTTCAGTTCGTGTTGATACATTCGGTACTGGTAAAATCAGTGATGCACAGCTTGAAGATATTGTTAATGCTAACTTCGATTTACGTCCTGCAGCAATTATTGAAAAGCTTCAATTAAGAAAGCCACAATACAGACAGCTTGCTGCATATGGTCATATGGGCAGAATTGACTTAGATGTTGCCTGGGAAAAGACAGATATGGCAGAAACTCTTAAAAAAGCTGCAAACGTTTAATTAATATTTTTTCTGGAGATTGTATGAGTAGTCAGAATACTAAAAAGAGTGTTCATGCAGGTCACCGTGAAAGAGTACGTGAAAATGTTTTAAAAAACGGTTTTGAACAACTCGAGGACCATAGACTTCTCGAGTTGTTACTCTTTTATTCGATACCTCGTGAAGATACAAACGAATTGGCACATAATTTATTGAATAGATTTGGTAGTCTTGCAGGTGTTGTAAAAGCTTCACCAAAAGAATTGAAAAAAGTTTCCGGTGTTGGCGATAATACTGCGGTTATGCTCACTTCATTGGGTGAGTTGTGTGTAAGAGTTTTAAAAGAAGGTAACATTAAAAAGACACCTTATCTCAATAGTTCGGAAATTATAGATTTAATCAAATCTCATTATATTAATGAATCAATAGAACGCTTTTTGCTTCTTTGTTTTGATTCTATGATGCATTTGAAATTTGTTGAATTTATTTCAGAAGGTGATACAACTAAGGTTGAGTTTGATGTCAAAAATTTACTTGGTTATGTTATTGACTGTGATGCCTCTTTAATTGTTCTTGCTCATAATCATCCAAATGGTGACCCGACCCCATCGGGTGCGGATATTGACACAACGTTCAATATTTCTGTAACACTCAGAAAAATTGGTGTTGAATTAATTGACCATGTTATAATCGGAGAAAATTCTCATTATTCAATGCGTAATCAATCTCAATATGCAAATTTATTTGGAGGGTTACTCAAGGAATAATTCTATTGCTCTTGCAGAAAAAATAAAGCTTACTATATCGGCACATATTGCACAAGGTAATGTGTGTCGTGTTTTTTTTATGTTACAAGAACCATAATAAAGTGTAGTAGCGTAAAACGTGGTTTCAGTTGAACCCATCATAACAGAAGCAGTTCTACCAACAAAAGAATCGGGTCCAAAATCTTTTAAAATGCTTTCAAATATTGTAATAGCACCACTACCAGAAACAGGGGATAAAATCATTAATGGCGTAACTTCTTTCGGAATTTTTAAAATTGAAGCTATCGGTGAAAGAAAATCTGTAATTATATTAAGTCCACCAGAACTTTTTAACATATTAACTGCAACAATAAGTGCAATAAGTGGTGGTGCAATTCCTAAAACAGTTTTAAAACCACTTTTAGCACCATCTAAAAACGTATCAAATACGTTAATTCCTTTTATTGCACCAAATATAATTATAATTGTAACAATAGCTGGTAAAATAAAATCTGTAAAATTTATCATTTAAAAACCTTCTTTAAAAGAAAAGTAAGAGTTATTCCGACAGTAAGGCTTAAAACTGACGTTATTAGTGCTGGTAGCATAATTTCCATCGGGTTTTCGCTTCCGTAATCCTGTCTTAAGAAAGCTATACTTGTTGGTATCAAATGAAGTGCGGCAGTGTTTATTACGACAAATCTTACCATATTGTCTGTTGCAATATCTTTATTTAAATTGTTTTCTTGCATTCTTTTCATTGCTTCTAAACCGAGTGGTGTTGCTGCATTCCCTAAACCTAAAATGTTTGCAGTTATATTCATAGAAATGGCATCTTTGGTTTTTTTATCTTTTATTGTTGGGAATAACAATTTTAAAACTGGTTGAAAAAGTTTACAGAGAATACTTGTGAAACCGCCTTTTTCAGCGATTGCCATAATTCCATTCCAAAAGCATATAACACCTGTAAGTTTTACAACAAGGGTTATTGCATCACTACCACCAGATATTACAGAAGTTGAAAGCGTAGACATATTATTTGTAGCAATTGCAGAGAAAAATGAGAAAATAATTATTATTACCCATATATAATTCATCAAAGTTTATCACATCCATTCTACCTAAATCTATGCAAAATTTAAAAAAATCTTGACTAAATTACAATATCTTGTATAATATAATAGGTTTAATAACAAATAATGGTATATTATTCGTGATTTTTGAAAGGTCAGGTAATAAAATGGCAAAAGCAAAAAACGAAACACAACAGAGTTATGGTAATGAAAGTATTTCAAAATTAAAGGGTGCGGACAGAGTCCGTAAGAGACCAGCGGTTATTTTTGGTTCTGATGGTCTTGAGGGTTGTGAACACTCTATTTTTGAAATTATCTCTAACTCAATTGACGAAGCACGTGAAGGCTATGGTAACAAAATTGTTGTTACAAAATTTTTAGATAAATCAATTGAAGTTCAGGACTTCGGTCGTGGTATTCCTGTTGATTATAATAAGAAAGAAGATTGTTATAACTGGGAGCTTGTTTTCTGCGACCTTTATGCTGGTGGTAAATATAACACCAATGATGGTGGTAGTTATGAGTTTTCGTTAGGTCTTAATGGTCTTGGTCTTTGTGCTACACAATACGCATCTGAATATATGGAAGCAGAAATTCATACTGGTGGATATTGCTACGAGCTTTCATTTAAAAGCGGTGAAATCGATGGCGATATGAAAAAAACACCTTATGATAAAAAAGACACTGGTTCAAGAATTAAATGGCGTCCTGATTTAAAGGTGTTTACAGATATTGACGTTCCTCTTGAGTATTTTCAAGATGTTTTAAAAAGACAATCTGTTGTTAACGCTGGGGTAAAATTTATTCTTAAAAATCAACTTACCGAAACTAAGTTTGAAACTTTTGAATTTGTTTATAACAATGGTATCGTTGACTACGTTAATGAATTTATTGGCGAAGACGGTCTTAGCACAGTTCAGTTCTGGCAAGCAGAAAGAAAGGGTAGAGACCGTGCGGACAAGCCGGATTATAAATTAAAAATGAATATTGCTCTTTGTTTCTCAAACAAAAAGCAGTTAAAAGAGTATTATCATAACTCAAGTTGGCTTGAATATGGTGGTGCTCCTGAAAAGGCTGTTAAAAGTGCTTTCGTAGCACAGATTGATGCTTATCTTAAACAAAATAGCAAATATTTAAAAACAGATGCTAAAATTAGTTTTCAGGACGTTGAAGACTGTCTTGTGCTTGTTATTTCTTCATTCTCAACACAGACTTCTTACGAAAACCAGACTAAAAAGGCTATAACAAATAAATTTATTCAGGATGCTATGACAGAGTTTATCCGTCATCAACTTGAAATTTACTTTATTGAAAATAAGCTTGATGCAGACAAAATTTGTGAGCAAGTGCTTATAAATATGCGCTCAAGAATTAAGGCTGAAACTACAAGATTAAATCTCAAAAAGACGTTATCATCTTCAAATGATATGACTTCACGTGTCGAAAAATTTGTTGATTGCCGTAGTAAAGACCCTAACGAAAGAGAAATCTTCATAGTGGAGGGTGACTCTGCTCTCGGTGCTTGTAAACAGGCTCGTGACTCGTCATTCCAGGCAGTTATTCCTGTTCGTGGTAAAATTCTTAACTGTCTTAAATTTGATTACAACAGAATTTTCAAAAGTGAAATTATAACTGATTTAATTAAAGTTTTAGGTTGCGGTGTTGAAGTTTCATCAAAATCAAACAAAGAGTTATCTCTCTTTAGTTTAGAAAATCTTCGTTGGAGTAAGATTATTATCTGTACTGATGCCGACGTTGACGGATTCCACATCAGAACTCTTATTTTAACAATGATTTATAGATTGATGCCTACACTTTTAAAAGAGGGTAAGGTGTTTATTGCCGAATCACCACTTTATGAGATTACATCTAAAGGTCAGACCTGGTTCGCTTACACAGAAAAAGAAAAAGCAATGGCTTTAGCTGAAATAGGCGAAGCTAAATACACAATTCAGCGTTCAAAGGGTCTTGGTGAAAACGATGCTGATATGATGTGGCTTACAACTATGAATCCACAAACAAGAAGACTTATAAAAGTAGAACCAAATGATGTTGAAGAATTAATTGCTGAGAAGTTTGAGCTTCTCTTAGGTGATAATCTTACAGACAGAAAAGAATATATTGCAGAAAATGGTCATTTATATATTGACCTTGCAGATATTTCGTAAGGTGGGGTGAAACAAATGGCAAGAAAGAAAAAAGATACTCCTGAGGTTAATAAAACAGAGGAAGTTACAGCTAATATTATCGGTGCTGGTGAAGTAGTGTGTCAGCAGATTACTGATACTCTTGAAACTAACTTTATGCCTTATGCTATGAGCGTTATTGTTTCACGTGCTATTCCTGAGATAGATGGTTTTAAGCCATCTCACCGTAAGCTTCTTTATACTATGTATAAAATGGGACTTATAAATGGTGGCAGAATTAAGTCTGCTAACATTGTTGGTAGAACAATGCAATTAAACCCACACGGTGATGCTGCAATTTATGAAACAATGGTTCGTCTTTCAAGAGGTAACGAGACACTTTTACACCCTTATGTTGACAGTAAAGGTAACTTCGGTAAATCATATTCTAAAAATATGGTTTATGCTGCTGCACGTTATACTGAAGCAAAGCTTGAAAGCATCTGTAACGAGCTTTTTAATGATATTGATAAAGATACAGTTGATTTTGTTGATAACTACGATAGCACAATGAAAGAGCCTACGCTTTTACCAGTATCATTCCCAAGTGTGCTTGTTAATACTAATAGTGGTATCGCTGTTGGTATGGCAAGTAATATCTGCTCTTTCAACTTAAAAGAGCTTTGTGACACAACTATCGGTATTATTAAAAATCCTGATTTTGATATTTTTGAAACACTCAAAGCACCAGATTTTATCGGTGGTGCACAGATGATTTACGACAGAAATGCACTTGAAGAAGTGTATAAAACTGGTCGTGGTTCTCTTAAATTAAGAGCAAAATATAGTTATGACAAATCAAGTAACTGTATTGATATTACTGAAATTCCTGCAACTACTACCTGTGAAGCGATTATTGAAAAGATAATTGAAAAGGTTAAAGCGGGTTCCTTAAAAGAAATCAGTGATATACGTGACGAAACAGATAAGTCTGGTCTTAAGATTACTATTGACTTAAAACGTGGTGTAGATGCTGAAAAACTTATGAAGCGTCTTTATAAAATGACTCCACTTGAAGATTCATTCTCAGCTAACTTCAATATTCTTGTTGCTGGCGTGCCAAGAGTAATGGGTGTTAAAGAGATTTTAACCGAGTGGATTGCATTCCGTACAGAATGTGTTAACAGACGTGTTTTCTTTGATTTATCTAAAGCAAAAGATAAATTGCATTTACTCTTAGGTCTTAAAAAGATTCTTCTTGATATTGATAAAGCGATTAAAATTATCAGAAATACTGAAGAAGAAGCAGAAGTTGTTCCAAACTTGATGATTGGCTTTGGTATTGATCAGATTCAGGCTGAGTATGTAGCAGAAATAAAACTTCGTCATCTCAATAAACAATATATTCTTAAAAGACTTGAGGATGTTGACCAACTCAAAAAAGATATTGAAGATATGGAAGATATTCTTTCAAGTAAATCACGAGTTAAAAAGATTATTGTTGATGAGCTTACTAAAGTATCAGAAAAGTATGGTAAAGACAGAAGAACCGAGATTATTTATGATGATATTGAAGAAGTTGAAGAGGTTGAAGAAGTACCAGATTATCCAGTTCATCTTTTCTTTACAAGAGATGGTTACTTCAAGAAGATTACACCACTTTCACTCAGAATGGGTGGCGAACAAAAGCTTAAAGAAGGCGACGAGTTAGTTTCAACTGTTGAAACAACTAACAAAGCAGAGCTTCTCTTCTTTACTGATAAATGTCAGGTTTATAAATCAAAAGCAAGTGAGTTTGAAGACAGTAAAGCAAGTGTTTTAGGAGACTTTGTACCATCTAAACTCGGGTTCGAAGCAGATGAAAAACCAGTTTGTATGATTGTAACAACTGATTATAGCGGATTTATGATGTTCTTCTTTGAGAATGGTAAAGCTGCTAAGGTCAATATGCAAGGCTACGATACAAAAACAAATCGTAAAAAGCTTATTAAAGCATATTCTGATAAAGCACCGTTGGTTTCTGCTTTCTACCTTAAAGAAGATGCTGAGTACGTTCTCACATCAACTGCAGGTCGTGTTCTTTTAGTTAATACTGGCTCAATTTCAATTAAAACTACTAAAGATACTGCAGGTGTTAATGTAATGACACTTAAAAAATATCACAAAGTGCAGAGTGTAAGACCTTATGTTGAAGGTGAATTCGCAAAGCCTTACAGATACAGAACAAAGACATTGCCAGCAGCGGGTGCGACTCTCAGTGCAGATGACACTGCAGAGCAACTTTCATTGTTAGATTAAAAAAGCAACAGCCGACTCGTAATGAGTCGGCTGGGCAGATAATTCTGTTGAAGTTATGTTGTATGTTACAAAGTAATTTCAAAAATCTTGATATTATCTTAAATACAACTCTTCAAATCAAACGCAAAATTTATTAAAAGAGTTATCTGCTGACATTATATTATGCGAAATTTTATTAATAATACATAAAAATAAAAATTTTTTAAAAAATTTTAAAAAAAGACTTGCATTTTGTGAAAGTCTGTGTTAATATATCAAGGCACTCGAGAGAGCAGTGCTAATACATCAGGAGGATAAAGCTAATGGCTGAACTTGCTTGGTATCATTTCTTACTCGGTGGTATTCTCATCGTAGCTTCTATTTTTATAGTTTTATTTGTTATGCTTCAAGAAAGCCGTCAAGCTGGTCTTTCAGGTGCAATCGCTGGTGGTTCAGATTCTTTCTATGAAAAGAATAAGGGCCGTTCAAAAGAAGCAAAACTTGCTTTCTTTACAAAGATTCTTGCAGTTGTGTTCTTTGTTGCTACACTTGTTGCAGTTATTCTTTTCGCATTTACAAAATAAACCTCATTAATTTGAGGTTTAAATATATGAGTTATTAGCTCAGTAGGCAGAGCACCTGCCTTTTAAGCAGGGTGTCCGGAGTTCGAATCTCCGATAACTCACCAAAAAGAAACGACAATTTTCGTAAGAAAGTTGTCGTTTCTTTTTGTTCTTTTCACTTTTCTCTTATCTTTTTTCTCTATTATCTTAATTGTCGTTTCCAGATAAGAGATAAAAATGAAAAGAGAAGAGATTTAGAAAAGTGAGTTGATTGTTAAAGGCAAATATGTTATCATTTAGCAGAGGTGTATTGTTATGAATAGTCCGTTGCTTGATAAATCTCTTGATTTTGCAACAAAAATTGTTTTGTTTTATGAGGAGTTCTCAAAATCAAAGAAAGATACAACAATCGCCAAACAATTGTTGCGTTCTGCTACAAGTGTAGGTGCGAATATTAATGAAGCAATTTATGGTAACAGTAAAGCTGATTTTATCTCAAAGCTTCATATATCACTAAAAGAAGTGAGTGAGAGTATTTATTGGCTTACTTTACTAAAAAACACTAATTTGGTAATTTATAATTTTGAGGAGTTATTATCGCTTGCTGAAGAAATTAAGAGAATGCTCATCTCATCTATTAAGACTGCGAAAGATAATAATAAATAATCTTATAAAGAAATTTTGAAATAGCTATATGACTTTAATAAAATGGAGCGATATTTATGCTATACCTAAAAGAAGCAAATTTTGAAGATGTTGAGAAGGAGTTTGAATTTGTAAAAAACACCCCAAAAGATGAAAACGGTTTTACTAACCCTTACTTTGATTGTACAAAAGATGATTTTAAAAATGATATTTTACCTCGAATTATTAATTATTCAAAGGGCGTTAGTTTACCAGATGGTTTTGTTCCTGAAACATCATACTTTTTGTGGGATGACGAAACAATAGTTGGTTGGTTCCGTCTCAGACATTATCTTAATGATTTTTTGAGAAATGGAGCAGGGCATATTGGTTATGGAATAGGTAGAGCTTATCGTGGCAAAGGATATGCTACAGAGGGCTTGAGGTTAACTATAGAAAAAGCCTGGGATATTATAGAAGAGGATGAGATTTATATATCTGTTCATAAAGATAATCCAGCTTCATTAAAGGTTCAACAAAAAAATGGTGCATTCATTCATCACGAAGATGATAAAGAGTTTTATACAAGGGTTAAACGATAAAAAGGGAACTACAATGATTTTCATTGTAGTTCTGTTTTTATACCTATAATACTAAAAATTAACCCTAATCCTAAACAGCTTCTCGCAGCTAAAAGCAATTCTTCTGAAGCTCTGTAAAAGAAAATGTAGTTGCTTGTAAAATCCTTTAAAATAAAACAGGCGAGTGAAGCTATAAGGCAAGTAAAAATAAATATCAATGAAATTTTTATTACTATTTTTGTGTATTTACCGAGTAGGTTATATTTGTTTTTTATAGCAGAAATTTTATTTAACATATAATCACCACTACAATTTTATAATTAAAAATTATAAAATACAATGGTAATTGACACCAATACGCTCACTCTAAACAAAATGTTGTGGAAATCTCCAAAAACTCTTGAATTATATACATATATTTGGTATAATTAATCTATATATTATATTTTAAGGGGTTATTGCTATGAAATGTCCTTTTTGTGGTTATGAAGAAAGTAAAGTTATAGACTCAAGACCTACTGATGAAGGTGAAAAAATCCGTCGTCGTAGAGAGTGCATAAGCTGTGCAAATCGTTTCACAACTTATGAAATTATTGAAAGTGTTCCTATTATGATTATCAAGAAAGATAAATCAAGAGAATCTTTCAATCGTGAAAAACTTCTTAAGGGTATGGTTCGTGCTTGTGAAAAGAGACCTGTACCTATTGACACACTTGAAAAAATTGTTGATGAAATTGAGTCTGAAATCCAAAACTCACTCGACAGAGAAATTACTTCTGTTAAAATTGGTGAGCTTGTTATGGATAAACTTAAAGACGTTGACGAAGTTGCTTACGTTCGTTTTGCTTCAGTTTATCGTCAGTTTAAAGATATCAACACATTTATGTCAGAACTCAAAAAACTTTTAATTGAAGAATAATTACATAGTATGACTCGTTTTATTTGTCCTGTATGTAATCTTGCTTTAACTGAGCAGGAAAGTAAATTTGTTTGTGAAAACAACCATTGTTTTGATAAAGCTAAACAGGGTTACGTCAATCTTCTGATGTCGCAAAAGTCTTCACAAAAACGTCACGGTGATGATAAACTTATGGTTAAATCACGTCGTGATTTTTTAGGGAATGGTTATTATTCCGAATTATCAAAAGAAATCTGTAATGTTATCAATAAAATTAAAACACAGAAGTGTGTTTTATATGATATTGGTTGCGGTGAAGGGTATTACACTTCTCAGATAAAAGCTGAGTGCGGTATTTCTGATATTTACGGAATTGATATTAGTAAAAATGCTTTACAATACGCTTCTAAAGTAGATAAATCAATTAAATATGCAGTGGCAAGTGCTTTTCAACTACCATTTGCTGAAAATAGTGTTGATATAATTCTCAATATTTTTGCACCATGTGCTTATGAAGAGTTTAGTAGGGTGTTAAATAAAGATGGTTTTTTAGTTAAGGTTGTGCCGTTAAGTGAGCATTTATGGGAACTTAAAAAGGCTATATATGATAAACCATATAAAAATAAACCAGAAATTAAAAATGATGAACTGTTTTCTTTAATTGAGTCTGTAGAATTGAAATATCAGATTATTTTGGAGAATAAAGATGATATTTATAATCTCTTTACAATGACTCCTTACTACTATAAAACATCAAAAGAAGATACAGAAAAACTTTTAAAACTCGAAAGTTTAACTACTACAGTTCATTTTGCAATAGAAATATATAAAAAGGTCGGTTTTTAGTAATGTTTGAAAATAATTGGGATTCCTTAAATTCAAGAAAAGTACCTGATTGGTTTGGCAAGGCTAAATTTGGTATTTTTATTCACTGGGGGTTATACAGTGTACCAGCTTACGCTCCTGTTAAGGATTACGCAGAGTGGTATGGCTACTCTTGTAATATGGAAAGCCCTGAAACTCCAGCGCAGGAAAAATATAAAGAGTTTCACAAGAAGCATTATAATTCAAGACCATATTATGACTTTATAAACGATTTTAAAGGTGAACGCTTTGATGCCAATAAATGGGCAGAGCTTTTTAAACGTTCAGGTGCTAAATATATTAATTTTGTTTCTAAGCATCACGATGGCTACTGCCTTTATGAAACAAAATATGCACCAGGTCTTAATTCAGTTGAATGTGCTCCAAAACGTGACTTTCTTATTGAACTTAAAAATGCAATGGAAGGTACAGGTGTTCGTTTTGGTGTATATCATTCTGTTTATGAATGGTGGCATCCTTACTACTTAGAAGACCCTGAAAAATACGCTTTAGAGCATTTACATCCAATGCTTAAAGAGTTGGTTGAAAAATATCAGCCAAATACACTCTTTACAGATGGTGAGTGGGAACACGAAAGTGATGTGTGGCATTCAACAGAATTCTTACAATGGCTTTATAATGAATCTTCAGTTAAAGATTTTATTGTTCCTAATGACCGTTGGGGTAAAGAGACACGTGGTAGAAAAGGTGGTAATTTCACCACTGAGTATGGCGTTATTGATGTTTATTTAGGTACAGAAAGACGAATTGAAGACGTTGAATTAGACAGACCATTTGAAGAATGTCGTGGTATTGGTCATTCTTTTGGTTTAAATAAAGAAGAGGGCTGTGAGAATTACCTTTCTGTTAAAGAGCTTCTCAAGACACTTTGTTCACTCGTTTCAAAAGGTGGCAACTTCCTTCTTAATATTGGTCCTGATGCTGATGGTACAATTCCACCACTTATGGAAGAACGCCTTTTAGGTATGGGTAAATGGTTAGAAGTAAATGGCGAAGCTATTTATGATTCAGAAGTTTATGAAAAGACTAAAAAAGATGGTCTTTATTACACAAAAAATGGCAATAACGTTTATGCGATTACTGAAATCTTCCCATCTAAAAAACAAACATTTGAAGAAGTGCCATATAGTGAGGATTTAAAAGTTTCACTTCTCGGTTCAGATGCTAAAGTTGAAATTTTTAATGATAACGGCAAACTTTCTTTAAAAGCAGATATTGATTCACCAGATGATATCAATTCACAGTATCTCTATACTTATAAAATTTCTAAATAAAGAGGTTGTTTATGGGACACCCGATTAAACACTTTAAAACTATTACAAAGCACAGACACGCCGTAATTCGTCATTGTGCGAAATGCGGAATTCTCTGGCAGGGCTTAAGACATGATTTATCAAAATACTTACCATCAGAATTCTTAGTAGGTGCTCATTACTATCTTGGTGAAAAGAGTCCTAATGAAGCCGAAAGGCAAGAAATTGGTTATTCACTTGCCTGGATGCACCATAAAGGCAGAAATAAACATCATTTTGAATATTGGTTTGATTATAACCCGGTTTCAAAAGTTGTAGAACCAGTCGAAATGCCAATTAATTACGTTGCCGAAATGTTTTGCGACAGAGTGGCGGCAAGTAAAATTTATAACGAAAAAAACTATAACGAAAATATGCCTATTGAGTATTTTATGAAATCTAAACACAGACGTGTTATCCATCCAAAAACGTCTGACCTTTTAGAGTCCTGGCTTTTGATGCTTCAGGAAAAAGGTGAAGAAGAAACTTTTAAACACATTAAAAGCGTATTAAAGAAGTAAATAATTTAATTTGGAGTTTATCATGAAAAGAAAATCAATTGTTTTGTTATCATCAATTATTTTGTTAATAGCAGTTTTATTCACTGGTTGTGATTTTGCTATTGTTCTTCCTGGTGGTCCAGAAGATATTTCTCAGGTTGATTTAAACAATTACGTAACAAGAGTTGTTGAAGTTACCGATGAAAATGGTAACGTTATAGGTACAGAAAACGTTACTCTTTCACAAGATGAAATTAACGATGGTAAAGAATTTTATAATAAATTAGACGAAAATGCTTTAGGTGGTATTACAGATAATCGTTACAATTCTGCTTCAAATTCTAATGCACAGGATGATAAATCTATTTTTGAATCAAGAGAATATTACGTAGTGGGCAGAATTGTTAAGGATGGTAAAACGTCAACCTATAAATTAGCACAGAGTGGTAACAAATACGCTATTATGACAGTTTATAATGGTAGTCAGTTAGGTATTATAATTGATTATTTAAATATCTATCTTGTTCAGATTGAAAATAAGAGTTATATTACAATTCCAAAAGCTCTTCTTGCAGATTATGAAGGCGAAGAAAGTTTTGATTCGCTTTTAAAAGACGATTTACTTGATAGTGATAGAGAAATCGTAAAGAATGGTACTACAAAAAAAGATGGCAAAGAAGTAAGTTACAGTAAGTATGATGATGGTAGTATAACTTACTATAAAGGTAACACGATTCTTATGTCTGAAAATGCAGATGGTACAATTATTTATTATGATACTGTAAAAAATAGTGCTCCAAGTGGATTTTTTGCACCACCTGCAGGGTACACTTCAAAACCTTTGAATGCAGCAAATGTTAAGGAGTTTTCTGATTTGATAGGGGGTACTAAGAGTGAATAATATTTCAAAAAGAGTAGTTTTAGTTACGGGTGGCGCTAAAGGAATTGGTGCAGATATTTGCAGAAAATTGGCTTTAAAAGGTTACACAATTGCTATTGGTTACAATACTTCTAAAATTGAGGCAGAGGAATTGAAAAACGACTTATTATCAATAGGTGTCGATGCCGATATTTTTAAAGCAAATATCAGTAACCCTAATGAAGTTCGTAAAATGTTCAATGCGATTGAAAATCGTTTTGGCACTATTTATGGTCTTGTTAACAATTCTGGAATTGCTGAACAGGCTTTGTTTACTGATATTACTGATGAAATGTGGGAAAATATGATTGGTGTAAACCTGTCAGGTGCTTTCTATTGTTCTCGTGAAGCAGTAAAAAGAATGCTTAAAAACAAAGAAGGTAAGATTGTTAATATAACTTCAATGTGGGGCGAGGTTGGTGCTTCTATGGAAGTTCACTATTCTGCTTCAAAAGCAGGTCTTATTGGTATGACAAAAGCACTCGCTAAAGAAGTTGGTCTTTCGGGTATTACAGTTAACGCTGTTTCACCAGGTGTTATTAAAACAGATATGATTTCTGAATTTTCACCAATGGACCTTGAAGCTTTGAAGGAAGATACTCCACTTAACAGAATTGGTGAGCCAATAGACGTAGCAAATGCAGTTGCATTTTTGCTCTCTTCTAATGCTGATTTTATAACAGGTCAGGTGCTCGGAGTTAATGGCGGATTTGTAATATAAAAAATTTCAATATTTACTAAAAAAACTCTTGACAAACATAACTTAAATGAGTATAATTGTTCAAGTAATGCTGGTGTGGCGGAATAGGCAGACGCAAGGGACTTAAAATCCCTCGGTGGCAACATCGTATCGGTTCAAGTCCGATCACCAGCACCAGAAAAAAGACCATTCT
>SVOI01000062.1 GCA_015066465.1 Oscillospiraceae bacterium | reverse complement strand
CTTATGGAAACAAAAGCCTTAAAGCAAGTTAAAAATAAAATTAATCGTCGCACAAATTTTGAAGCAGCAAATTTAAGCCGTACTATTGAGGCTGGTATGGCTCAGATAGAATTAATTGAACATATTTTGAGTAAAATCAAATTAACAGATATGACAGAAGACCTTGCGGAGCTTTGCACATTAAGACTCGAAAACCCCGAAGCCTCTATTGATGAACTCGGCAAAATGATGTCTACTCCCCTTTCACGCTCTGCTGTAAGTAGACGACTGAAAAAACTAAAAGATATAAAAGAGGAAATTGACAAGCGATGAAAGAATTCACAATAAAAAAGAATGATGCGGGTCAAAGACTCGATAAATATCTTACAAAATCATTTCCACTTTTACCACAATCGCTTATGTATAAATACATAAGAAGCAAACGAATTAAAGTAAATGGTAAACGTGGTGAAATAAGCTATAAATTACAAGAAAATGACGTTATAAGTCTTTATATAAATGACGAGTTCTTTGGTTCTAAAGAGCCGAAATACGACTTTTTAAGTGCTGGTAAAGCACTTAAAATTGTGTATGAGGACGAGAACATTTTACTTTGTGATAAACCGCAAGGGCTTCTTTCTCACCCAAATGAGGGCGAATATAATGATACTGCTATTTCAAGAATAAAGCGTTATCTTTACGAAAAGAAAGAGTATCTGCCAGACAGTGAAATGAGCTTCACCCCTGCACTTGTTAACAGAATTGACAGAAACACAGCAGGCATTATAATTGCCGCAAAGAATGCAGAGTCTTTAAGAATCCTCAACGAGAAATTAAAACAACGTGAGCTTCACAAGTTATATCTTTGTGTGGTTATTGGCACACCAAAACAAAAAGAAGGTATCTTAAAAGATTATCTTCAGAAAAACGAAAAGCAGAACAAGGTTTATATTTCAGATAAAAAACAAGCAGACAGTAAAGAGATTGCAACAAAATATAAAGTACTCTCTTCTAAAAATGGTCTTTCTCTTGTTGAAATTGAATTGCTCACAGGCAGAACCCACCAGATAAGAGCGCATATGAGTTCTTTAGGTCATCCACTTTTAGGTGATGGTAAATACGGCACAAATGAGCAAAACAAAAAATTCGGTGGCTACAAAAAACAATTCTTATGTTCATACAAGTTAGTTTTTGATTTCACCACTGATGCAGGTATATTAAATTACTTAAACCACAAAGAATTCCAGGTTGAAGACGTCTGGTTTAAAGAGGCATTTCTGAATGGTGATTTATAATAAAAATAAACCCTTAGAGCTTTACAATGTTCTAAGGGTCATTTCATGCTCTTAAGAATGCAACATCGGAAGCTATAAACAAGTGTTATTTTTGATGCAGAAGGCTTTTTCTTTACCCCGATGGCGTACAAAGGTACGTCGAGCGGGTAAAAAAATGACTAAAAATCCCGAAACCAAAGGTTTCGGGATTTTGTTCTGCGCAAAAAGAACGCTTGTTTATTCTTTATTTGCCATTTCTTCTTTTATCTTCTTAGCCTTCTCAAGAAGTTCTCTTTCAGCAATTTTTTCTTTGATTTCTTGTTCTTGTTTAACCTGTTTCTTCTGATATTTGAAGTACCAGATAACACCAATAACAATAAAGATAGCAACAACGGCTATAATGAATACTGCTGAACTTTCTGTAACGTTGATAGTAACTAAATCATAATTGAAATAGTAACAACCATCAAATACGTTTTCAGGGTATTCTGTAAGGTTACTGTTAACTATGAATTCACGAAGTTCGTTACAAGAAGCGAATGCATAGTCACCAACATTTCTTGCACCCTCAGGGAGAGTAACAGAAATAATAGCATCGCAATCAAAGAAGCTTTCTGTACCAATTCTCTCAATGTTATTTGAGAATGTAACTTCTGTGAGTTTATCACAGTTATAGAATGCTCTGTCACCGATATTCTTAATATCTTCTGCTACTGCATAACCACCCTGCTTACCAGCTGGGTATAATGCGAGTGTGTTGAAAGAATTTTCTTCATCAGCAGAAATTACAACGCCTTCTACTGATTTGAATTTCGCATTACCTTCTGCAACGTTGATTGCTTCGAGTGAAGTACAACCATAGAAGCTCATTGGGTCAAGCTCTGTAAGTGTGTTAGGAAGTTCAATTGCAACAAGTTTTTCGCAACCCTTGAATGCAAACTTACCGATTGTTTCTACTGAACCTAAACCTACTTTTGTAAGAGAAGTACAGTTAAGGAAAGCATCAACTGGAATGTTTTTAAGTGTTGCTGGAATTGTAACTGAAGCAAGGCTTGAGCAATTTTTGAAAATCGCTTTACCCATTACTTCAAGATTTTTTGAAAGTGAAACTTTTTTAAGTGAAGCTGCATTCTCGAATGCATTATTACCAATTACTGTTACGCTTGCAGGAATAGTAATCTTTGTAATTGCTGAATTCATAAATGCCTTATCGCCAATAGTTTTAACTGATTTTGGAATAGTTACAGCCTTAACTGTTTGATTGCTTACTGCACCTTCTGAAATAGCTAATGTGCCATCAGCTATTTTTACTTCAGGAGCATTTCCTGTTACTTTATAAAGAACTTTACCTGCATAAATAGCACCAGCCTTCTGAGCTTTGTACCATTCAGTAGTATCAAGTGCAAAATCTTTAATTGTTACAAGTGAGTCAGGGAATGTGATTGTTGCTATTTTTGTAGCTAAATCAAAAGCATTTGCATTGATTTTTTCTGTACCACCAGAAATTTTTAATGTTCTGATTGTATTGTTTGCTACTGCTACAAGTGTTTTACCATCTGCTGAGTAGATAGCGCCAGCCTGAACCTTGTAGTTTGTATTATCATTTGAAAGAGCAATCTTTTTAAGTGCTTTACAGCCTGTGAATGCTGTAATATCAAAACTATTTACTCTTGCAGGAAGATTAATCTTAGCAAGTGCTACACAGTTTGCAAAAGCACCTGTACCGATTGACTCGAGTTTTTCGCCTAAAATTACTTCTTTAAGTGAACGGTTATCGCTGAATGCTTCTGAACCGATTCTTACAACGCCGTTACCAACATTAACTGTAACAAGCCCTGAGTTTTTGAATGCTGCAGTTGCAATATCACGAAGTGCATCAGGAAGGCTGATTTCTGTTAAAGACTTTGTGCCTTCAAATGCAGATTTAGAGATTTTTGTAACTGCTGAACCAATTTCTACAAATTTAAGATTTGTTGCATTTTTAAAAGTTTCTGAATTGATTACTGTTACTGCCTCTGGAAGAGAAATACTTGTAATCATTGAACCTTCAAATGCATTATTTCTTATTGTATTAAGAGCAGAATCTTTTGAGATTGTTATTTCTTTAAGTGAAGCATTTTTAAATGCACCTTCTCTGATTTCTTCTACAGAATCAGGAAGTGTAAATGCACCTTGTTTTGCTGCTGGGTACATAACAAGAGATGAACCCTTTTTATTATAAAGAACACCGTCAACAGTTGAGAATTCTTTATTCTTTTCAACAACAACGATTGATTCTAAAGCCTTATTATTAAGGAAAGCATCTTTGCCAATTGAGTTAACGTTTTTACCAAATTCAATTGTTTTAATAGCTGTACCCTCAAATGAACGCTCACCAATGTCGCTGAGTGTTTCGTGAAGTGCTACACTCTGGAGTGAAGTACAACCTGAGAAGCTTTCATAACCGATTGTTGAAATTGTACATTCAGAAAAGTCTGCCGCTTTAAGTGAAGAACAACCCTTGAATGCACCAGCACGAATAATTGAAACTGCTGTATCACAAGTCATTGTTTCAAGGTTAACGCAATTCTGGAATGCATAAAGACCAATTTCTTCAACGTCTGGCCCGAATGTAACAGATTTAATTTGTTCACAACCTAAGAAAGCGTAAGCTTCAACTATTGAAACGCCCTCTGGGATTACAAGATTTGTAATATCACCTTTATAGCCATAGCAAATTCTACCGAATGCTAAAGCACCATCTGGTTGTGCGTTTTCCCAGCCTGAACCCTCTAAAGCATCAAGAGCAACGCTCTTTAAGTTTTTATGTGGTTCAAAATCAACAAGTGCTGTACAACCATAGAAAGCACGTGCTGGAATATTAACTACTGTATCAGGAACAGAGATTTCTTCTAATGATGTACAACCTTCAAAAATTGACTCACCAAATGACGTAACAGATTTGAGTCCGCCAACTGATTTGAGAGAAGTACAATTCATAAATGCTCTGTCACCGATTTTAGTAACATTTGAGTTCATTTTTACTTCAACAACAACTTTGTTATCTAAGAATGCTTCATCAGCAATTTCAATAACTTTAAGATTGTTAATAGAAGATGGGATTTTAATTTCTGACTCTGTACCGGTGTAGCCTACTAAAATAGCGGCTGAACCATCAGAAGTTCTTACGTACTCAAAGCCATCATCTGTTGTTTTTTTGTTGAGTGCGATTTCTTCCTTTGTAAATTCAATCTCTTCGCCATCTTCGGCAAAGGCAACGATAGGAGCGACTGACATTAAAGCGAATACTAAAACAAACGCTAAAATGACACTCAAAGGTTTTTTCAATGCTGTCATAAAACACGCATCCCTTCACTAAAAATTCTGCATAATACAAACTATAATTATATTAGTTTACATACCACAATATTATACAATAACCCCGTTCAGTTGTCAAGCAATCAAGCCATAACCGAACGGGGTTTAAGGGTTTAAAATTCACCAAATTTTTACTTTATTTTATGTGTAAGTTACACAGTGTCTAATTTTATTTTTCTACTGCTCTTACTGTGTTTTCAAGAAGCATTGTTATTGTCATTGGTCCTACGCCACCCGGAACAGGTGTAATATAAGATGCTTTTTTCTCTACGTTATTGAAATCAACGTCACCACAGAGCTTGCCATCTTCATCTCTGTTCATACCAACGTCAATTACAACGGCACCTTGTTTTACCATATCTTCTGTTACAAATCTCGTTTTACCAACTGCTGCAACAAGAATATCTGCTGAAAGTGTTTCTTCTTTTAAATTTTCTGTCCTTGAATGACAGATTTCAACTGTACCATTTTCTTTTAAAAGAAGCATAGCCATCGGCTTACCGACAATGTTACTTCTGCCAATAACAACACATTTCTTACCAGAAACAGAAATGTTATAAAACTTAAGCATCTCCATAATCCCCGCTGGTGTGCAAGGTAAAAATGTGTAGTCACCAATCATAATATGACCTACATTCTGCGGATGGAAAGCATCAACATCTTTTTCTGGTGAAATGGTATTAATAACTGCATCTTCGTTTATGTGCTTTGGTAATGGAAGCTGACACAAAATACCATTCACTCTGTCATCATTGTTAAGCTTTTTAACAAGAGTTTTAAGTTCTTCTTCGGTTGTACTTTCAGGCAAAGCATATTCAAAAGATTCAATACCAACCTCAAGGCAACCTTTTTTCTTGTTATTGACATATACACGTGAAGCTGGGTTTTCACCAACGATTATAACTGCAAGACCAACTGATTTGCCCTCAGCTTTTAATTCTGCTACACGTTTTTTTATCTGTTCTCTTTTTTCTTTCGCTACTTCTTTACCATCAATAATTATAGCCATTATTCTTCGTCCTTTTTACTATCATTTGCAAAATCTTCGTTTTCTTTTTCTTCTAATACAGGCTTATTTTTCTTCGATTTTTTCACTTGTTTTTCATCTGCAGGAAAATAATCGACACCTTCAATTAAAACAGGCTTTTTTCTTAAACTTAAAAGCTTAACTACAAGTATAACAACACAAACTACAACAATAGCGATTGATAAAACCTGTGATACTCTTAAATCTGTATTCCCCATATAAAGGCTGTCTGTTCTAAGCCCCTCTACAACTGCTCTTTCAAGACCATACCAAATACCATAGCAAAGGAAGGTCTGACCACTGAAACGTCTAAATTTTCGTGTAATTACATAAAGCACAAGAACACCTAACATACACCATGCAAACTCATAAAAGAATGTAGGGTGAACAAAAAGATTATTTTCTTCGATATATCTCGGTATATCAGAAACGCCCTCAAGTCCGTAAAGCTCAGGGTGTGCTTCTATGTACGAAATGACTTTATCACTCATCATTCCGTAATTACCATTTGTAAATACACCAAAGGCTTCCTGATTAGCGTAGTTACCCCATCTGCCAATACCCTGACCAATAAGAAGCGACATACCAGCACAGTCAAGGAGATTATAGAAATTGAGCTTTTCTAATTTACAGGTAATAAATGCCGCAATAAGACCACCTATAATACCACCATAAATAGCGAGTCCTCCACGCCATATCTGGAAAATTTCATCAGGATGAATACTGTAATAATCCCATTGAAATATTACGTAATATGCTCTTGCGCATACTATTCCGCCGAACATACCATAAATTAAAACGTCGACCATTTTGCTTAAATCCATTTTCCAGGTGTAAGCAATTCTACCGCCGAAAAGTGCCGCTAAAACAAGACCGAATGCAATTATTACACCGTACCATTTAATTGAATACAATTGACCATTTATTGTAAATTCACAAAAAACTGATGAAACATCAAAAACTTTTTCGATTCCACCAAATGAAACTCTCGAAAAATCTGCAAACCATTCTACCATTTATTATATCTCCTTAGGATTAACAACAGAAAGAACTGCTTTTTCATTATCGAATGACTCTTTCAATAATTCATAGCAATAATCTGCTGTGATTTCTTGTAAAACTTTGAATTCTGAGAAAAGGTTGTCATTTTCAAAATGAGAAACAACAAGACCATTTGCAATAGTATCAACATCTGTAAATGCTCTTACAGTTTTACCATAATGCTTCTTTCTAACAATTTCAAATTCTTCGTCAGAAAAGCCGTTATCTTTGAATTCTGCAATTTTCTCGTGAATACGTAAAGAAACTTTTTTCGGGTCAGAAGATTCACCAGAAAACATTGGTACTGCATAGCCGTGGCCATTAAAATATTCTGTTGAGAAGGTGTCATTTATAAGACCTTCATCAAGAAGCTCTTTATATAAATCTGAGCTTTGACCTGCAATCATATCTAAAAGAAGGCTTTTTCCAATAGTTTCTTTTATTGTTCTTTCTGGTGTAGCGTGATTTTCTTTATAACCAAAACAGAACACAGGAGTTATAAGAGCAAGCTTTTCTTCAACATATTGCTGTACTATTTCTGCTGGTTCATCCTTAAACGCTCTTTCAACTGTAACAGGCTCATCGGTTGTAAGGAGTCTGTCTGCAATTTCAACAACCTCTTCAACTGTTACGTTACCAGCAACTGCAAGTGCCATATTTGAAAGATTATAAAACGTATTATAACAAGAGAAAAGCAGCTCGGCAGTAATTTCTGAAATAGATTGCTTTGTTCCTGCAATATCAATTTTAACAGGGTGATTGTGGAACATACCACCTAACATATTGAAAAGACAAACCCAGTCAGGCAAATCTTTATACATATCTATTTCCTGACCGATAATCCCCTGTTCTTTCTGCACTGTTTCTTCAGTGAAATATGGGTGTCTTACAAAATCAAGCAAGATTTCAAAATTCTCTTTGAAATGACCTGTGCAAATAAAAAGATAACAGGTTCTGTCAAAGCTTGTGTAAGCATTTGCTGATGCACCAGTTTTTGCATATCTCTGGAAAGCGTCAAGCTCTTCACTTTCAAAAAGCTTATGCTCAAGAAAATGAGCAGTTCCTTCTGGAATTTCTATAAAATCTTTTTTATCACTTCTTTTGAAGCGTGTATCAATAGAGCCGTATTTTGTTCCAAAAACTGCATAAGTTTGTGCATAATCTTTTTTAGGGTAAACAAAAATCTTAAGTCCTGACTTGTGATTTATTGAATAATAGCCTTCATCTAAAATATCATTTTTTATATATTCCATTATTCACAAGCCTCCTCTTCATCTTCTGTACCTTCAAGCATAAATACAGTATCGAGTGTTACGTCATTAGCCGCTCTTATAACGTCTTCCTTTGTAACGTCTTTAAACATATTTATATAGTCTTCAGGATACAAATATTCACTATGCTCAATCTGAGTTGTAAACCACGAATCAAGTGCCTCAGGACTATCACTCACGCTCTTAAATGCATCTTCAAGGAATTTTTTAGAAGCATCTAAATCTTCTTCTGTAAAGTTACCTTTTTTAATTTCTTCAAGCTGGTCTAAAATAGCATTTTTAGCTTTTTCTTCATTAAAGCTTTCAATACCACTTTGAACGAGCATAATCCCCTTTGCTCTGAGCATTCTTGATGAACAATAATAGCAAAGGCTCATTTCTTCTCTTACAACTTTGAAAAGCTTAGAGTTAGGATTACCACCAAAAACGTCAGACATAATTCGCTTTGCGGCGTAATCGTCATTACGGTCTTTCATACCTAATCTGAAGCCCATTACTAATTTGCCCTGTTTTACAGGAGCAGTTTCTTTTACGTAAGTAACGTCCTCAGCACTTTCTACGTAAAGTGTTTCGTTTTTAACAGGAGTTCTTTCTGTATTTTCAGCGTACTCAAGGAATAACTTTTTAATTCCCTCTGTTTCAACGCTACCATTTGCACTGACAGATAAAAGCACCTTTGCTTCTTTTAAGAGCTTTTTGTATGCTTTAGTAAGTTCCTCTTTTGTAACAGCATTAATAGCATCTATAGTACCGAGTCTGTTAATACCATAAAGCTCATCAGCACACATTATTTCTTCAAGACGATTTTTAGCGTATACTCTCTTATCGCTGATTTCTGCACCTAATTGTTCAGCAAGAAGTCTTTTTTCACTTTCAACTTCATCTTCTAAGAACATACCTTCAGAGAATTTAGGCTTATAAACAAGTTCAAATAAAACTTTGCAACACTCTTCAACAATATTTTCATCATCCAATGCAAAACGGTCGTCAATACAGCAAATAGCAAGCTTCAAAACCTGATTTTCACCTATTTTTGATACATCAACACCTATTTCAGCACCATAGAGAGTAGCCAGTTTTTTCTCAAGATGAGTAAGTGTAGGATATTCCATGGAAGAACGTGTAAGTATATTTGGAATTAAAGCAAAAAGTGAGGCATCTTCTGATAACGGAATCATAAAGCTCAAAGATGCGCATGCAGTTTTAAAGCCCTCTGCCTTAACAGTACAAAAATCAACACTTTCGCCAATTTCTTTAAAGTCAAATGTGTATTTCAAAGAATCACTCCTAAGATTAATTCCTTTTATTTTACCACATTTCACTAAATATTTCCATAGTTTTTTACTTTTTTTCATACAAAAACCCCCATTTCTTATAAACCACCTGTATTATTGCCAATTTTTGACTTAAATATACTTATTCTTGAATTGACAAACAAGCAACTTTGTGATAATATATCTCAGTTAAAAAACATTATATATACTTTCCAAAGGAGTTTTATAGATGTCAGGACATTCAAAATGGAGTACAATTAAAAGAAAGAAAGAAAAAACAGACGGCGCAAGAGCAAAGGTTTTCACTAAAATCGGTAGAGAGATTGCTGTTGCAGTTCGTGAGGGCGGTCCAGACCCTGCTGGTAACTCAAAGTTAAAAGACGTTATCGCAAAAGCAAAGGCTAACAACGTGCCTAACGAAAATATTGAAAGAATCATAAAAAAAGCTGCTGGTGATAACTCAACAGAAAACTATGAAAACATCGTTTACGAAGGCTACGGTCCAGCTGGTATTGCAGTAGTTGTTGAAGCTCTTACAGATAACCGTAACCGTACTGCTGGTGACGTTCGTCACTACTTTGACAAATTCGGTGGCAATATGGGTACATCTGGCTGTGTTATGTTTATGTTCGACCGTTTCGGTGTTATTATTGTTGAAAAAGATGGCGTTGACGAAGAAAAGCTTATGGAAGACGCTATTGAATGCGGTGCTACAGATTTCCTTACAGATGATGAAGAAATCTTTGAAATCCGTACAGAGCCTAACGATTTAGGTGCTGTAAGTGGCGACCTTGAAGCAAAGGGCTATAAATTTGTTTCTGCAGAAGTTGCTTACATTCCACAGACCTACACTCGTCTTGAAGACCAGGATCAGATGAAACAAATGAGCAGAATGTTAGAAATGTTTGAAGATAATGACGATATTCAGGCAGTTTGGCACAACTGGGAAAATGAAGACGAATACGAAGGCTAATTTTCGTACGATTTCTATTGATTTTTAATTCAGAATAATGTATAATACCTAAAGCGCAGTTTATTACACTCAGCTCCGTCATGCGACGAGTGGGTCCTGTGCGACGGGGCACCGTGAACCATGTCAGGCGGGGAACCGAGCAGCATTAAGCGGATCGTTCTGTGCGCCACAGTCCGCCTATTCGTCGTATGACCGAGTTGAGTGTATTATTTTATTTAAATTTTAGGCGTACGGGGTTCGACTCCCGTCACCTTAATAAGGAGTGAGCTAAATGCATAAGGCACTTTACAGAAAGTGGCGTCCGCAAGTTTTCAGTGACGTTTCAGGTCAAAGCCATATAACAGAAACTTTGATGCACGAAGTTGAAGTTGGCAGACTTTCTCACGCCTACCTTTTTACTGGCTCACGTGGTACAGGTAAAACAACCTGTGCAAAAATCCTTTCAAAAGCAGTTAACTGTCTTAACCCGCAAAACGGCAACCCTTGTAACGAATGTGAAGTGTGCCGTGGTATTGATGATGGTTCAATTTTAGACGTTACTGAAATTGACGCTGCAAGTAACAACGGTGTTGATAACATCCGTGACTTGCGTGAAGAAGCAAACTTCACCCCTGCTGTTGCAAAATACAGAGTTTACATCATAGACGAGGTTCATATGCTCTCAACTGGTGCTTTCAATGCACTTTTGAAAACTCTTGAAGAGCCACCAAGTCACGTACTCTTTATTCTTGCTACAACTGAAGTTCATATGCTTCCTGCTACAATTCTTTCAAGATGTCAACGCTTTGATTTCAGAAGAATTCCACCAGAAGATATAGCCAAAAGACTTTTGCTTGTTGCAGAGAAAGAAAATCTTAATTTAGCGGAAGATGCAGCAATGCTTATTGCAAGAATTGCAGATGGCGCTTTAAGAGATGCACTTTCAATTCTTGACCAATGTGCAAGCTTCAGTGAAGAAATAACCCTTAACATTGTAAGTAAGGCTGCTGGTCTTTTAGGCAGAGATTATCTTTTTGAAATTTCTGATGCAATTAAAAATCAGGATAGCTCCGCTGTTTTAAGTATAATTGACAGACTTCACGCCTCTTCCTGCGATATGGAAAGACTTATAAATGAATTAGTCAATCATTTCAGAAACGTAATGATTACTAAAACAACAAAAAATCCAGAAGAATTTATTGTATGCACGCCAGATGAAATTAATCGTTACAAAGAATACGCTTCATCTGTAACATACGGCACAATTCTTTATATAATGGAAACACTCACTACTGAGTCTGCACAGCTTAAATATAGTGCACACCAGAGAGCAAAGGTTGAAACAATGCTTATTAGACTTTGTTCACCTAAGCTTTCTACTGAAATTTCTGCGCTTGTATCAAGAATAGATGAACTTCAAGCACAGATTATGATGTTAAAGGCAGGAAATGCTTCTGCAATTCCTATCTCACCCAAACCACAGACAATTGAACCTGTTAAAGAAATCCCAATCATCGAAAACAAAGAGCCTATTGCAGAAACAACACCCGTGTCAAGTGAGAAACCTTTACAGAGCGAAACTCCGCAATACACAAGGGATGAAGAGCCACCGTTACCCCCAGAACCACCCGTTTCTGCTCCCGTAATGGATGAACCTGTTACCCCTAAAGCACCTGTTGATATGACAATTGTAACCGAGGCTGACAAGGCACAACCCTTTACAGCTTGGGCTAATTGTTTAGAGCAATTAAGTAAAATAAGTAAGCCTCTCTACCCAATGTTAGTAGGTTCTGAAGCTTACAGAGCTGGTAACACAGTTTTCATAAAAGCAAAAAACACAGCATTCCCTGCACTCTTTAAAATCAAAATGAATTCTGATGCAATCAGCGATGCAATTATGAGAGCAACAGGCGAAAAATTAAGACCTGCTATTTATACTGACGGTGAATCCCCCGTTGCAAACGAAGGTGCAGAACCAGTTGACGTTTTGATTTCAAAACTCAACAAAATGCAAATTGACTTTATAGTAGAAGAATAAATTCTTAAAAAGGACGGTACAATAAAATGAAAGCAAGAATTCCTAACCAAGGCGGTAACTCACAAGCAAATATGATGAAGAAAATTCAGGATATGCAAAACGAAATGGCTCGTGTTCAACAAGAAGTTGAAGAAAGCGAATTTGAAGCATGTTCTGGCGGTGGTGCTGTTGAAGTAAAAGTTAACGGCAAGCACGAAATTCTTTCAGTCAACATTAAACCAGAAGTCGTTGACCCTGATGACGTAGAAATTCTTTCAGATATGATTGTTGCTGCAACTAACGAAGCATTAAGAAAAGCATCTGAAACAATGGAACAAAAAATGGGTGGCGTAACAAGCGGTCTTGGCTTACCTGCTGGTTTCGGTTTTTAATTTATGGCAACTTATGACGTAGCGGCTCTCGAAAAATTAGTAGAGCAATTTCAAAAAATACCATCAATCGGCAGAAAAACTGCACAAAGAATGGCTTTTCACGTTCTTGATTTGCCGGAAAATGAAGCAAAAGAATTTGCCGATGCAATATTAGAAGCACACACCAAAATACATCATTGTAGTTTGTGTCACAATTTAACAGAAAATGAACTTTGCCCTATTTGTGAAAGTGTAACGCGTGACCATTCTCTTATTTGCGTTGTTGAAGACCCGAGAGACGTCCCTGCACTCGAAAGAACAAGGGAATTTTCTGGTGTTTACCACGTTTTGCACGGCACAATTTCACCAATGAATGGTGTAGGACCGGAACAACTTACTATAAAATCACTTGTTGAACGTGTTTCAAAGGGCGATATAAAAGAAGTTATTATGGCTACAAACCCCACTCTTGAAGGTGACACAACGGCGATGTATATAGGCAAACTCTTAAAACCATTTGAAGTCAAGGTTACAAGACTTGCTTATGGTATTCCAGTCGGTGCCGACATTGAGTATGCCGATGACGTTACTTTACTTCGTGCCCTTGAAGGCAGAAGAGAATTGTAAAAATTTTTAAATT
>SVOI01000061.1 GCA_015066465.1 Oscillospiraceae bacterium | reverse complement strand
TCTTTCAATAAAAGAAAAATCTGCTTCAACAGATTCTTTCAAAAACATTCTCGAAGCAAATGGTTCACGTCCTGTTCCAACATGGCTTGAGAGAAATAGTGATGCTAATACAGCAAAGGTTATCAACCTTCCTGATAGAGAGCAAATCGAAGCTCCTATCGAAGAGCACCTTATCGTTGAGTTCTACTCAAAATAATAAAGCTCTTTAGGCCAGAGCTTTTGCTCTGGCAAAGAACTACTAATCAACATAGTTAAACTGTGTAAAATTTAGGAGGGTTTGGTATGATCGGTATTGAGAAACCAAGAATTGAGTTCTCTGATTCAATGGAAGAAACAGCACATGGTGTGTTTGTAGTAGAACCACTTGAAAGAGGTTTTGGTACAACTTTAGGTAACAGCCTTCGTCGTGTACTTCTTTCTTCATTACCGGGTTATGCAATTACATCTGTTAAAATTGATGGTATTCTTCACGAATTCTCAACAATTCCAAACGTTAAAGAAGACGTTACAGAAATAGTTCTTAACCTTAAGGGCGTTATTCTTAAAATTCACGGAGACGGTCCTAAGATTATGTATATCGAAGCAAACGGCTCTGGTGAAATCACTGCTGGTGATATTAAAACAGATTCTGAAGTTGAAATTCTCAACCCAGACCACCATATAGCTACACTTGACAATGGCGCTCACGTTGCTATGGAACTTACTGCTGACAAAGGCAGAGGTTACGTTTCTTCAGACAGAAATAAGCAACTTTTAGCTCCAGAAATCGGTGTTATTGCTATTGACTCAATTTACTCACCAGTATTAAAAGTTAACTATACTGTTAACAATACTCGTGTTGGTCAAATTACTGACTACGACAAACTTTCAATCGAAGTTTGGACAGATGGTACAATTTCTGCAAAAGAAGCTGTTTCATTTGCTGCTAAAATTCTTACAGAGCACCTTAATCTCTTTGTTGACCTTTCTGATGAGGTTTCAAACACAGAAATTATGGTTGTTAAAGATGACAGTGCAAAAGAAAAAGTTCTTGAAATGACAATTGAAGAACTCGACCTTTCAGTTCGTTCATTCAACTGTCTCAAGAGAGCAGGAATCAACACTGTTGAAGATTTGATTAACAAAACAGAAGACGATATGATGAAAGTTAGAAACCTTGGTAGAAAATCTCTTGATGAGGTTGTAAACAAGTTAGCTTCTCTCGGATTTACTCTTCAAGACGAGGACGAATAAGTCCCTATTTTCGGCAAAGGAGTGTTATAGATGCCCGGAACAAGAAAACTTGGCAGAGCAACTGACCATAGAAATGCTATGCTTCGTAACATGGTTACATCACTTATCGAAAACGGTAAGATGACAACTACTGTTACTCGTGCTAAAGACGTACGTGCAATGGCTGAAAAAATGATCACTATTGCTAAGGAAGATAATCTTCACAATAGAAGACAAGTAGCATCTTATATTACTAAGAGTGATGTAGTTAAAAAGCTCTTTAACGAAGTAGCTCCAAAATATAAAGATGTAAACGGTGGTTACTGCCGTATTATCAAGACTGAAGCTCGCCGCGGTGACGCTGCTGAGATGTGCATTCTTGAATTAATCTAATCGATTAAATTTGTTTCGCCTCGACTAAAAGTCGGGGCGTTAGTTTTTTTAAAATTTGTAATTTTGAAACAGATAATAGAATGTTTTTATAAAACAAAACTATTGATAAAATGGAAAATATGTGCTAAACTTGAAGAACCACACAAACTTAATATGACATTCCATGGAGTCGTGTTTTTATTTTTGGTAAAAATACAGGCTTCTATTTGGCGTCTCTATGGGATTTGTCAAAGTTTGTGTGGTAGCAAAGTGAGGCTATGTATTTTTCGTGCGTAGCTTCGGCTACGCACTTTTTGTTTTTATAAGAAAAATTAAGGTGGGGATGAAAAAAATAAGTTGAGAATTTTATAAATTATCTATAAATTCCAGCTTGCTGGGGTTGAAACAGAATTTTTAACTATTAAGGAGTTTTTATTTATGAAAAAAAGTATCAAAAAAGTTTTAGCATTATTATTAGCAGGTGTAGTGGTTTTTTCTTTAGCGGGTTGTGCAGGAAACAACTCAAGAGAAGATATCGATGATATGGAAGATATAACAGACGATATCGGAAGCATTGAAGAAGAAATTTCAAAAATGGCAGAAGAAAATTCTTCAGTAAAAGTTGGAAAATACAAAGTTCCAAGCGAAAGCGACTTTTATTGGGAAGAAGTTGACGGTGGCGTAGTAATTACAGAATACACTGGTACAGAAAAATCTGTTGAAATCCCTTCAAAACTTGATGGTAAAGATGTAAAAGAAATTGGTTCAGATGCATTTATTAATGTGGAAATTGTTGGGGTTAAACTTCCTGATACAGTTGAGAAAATCAATGATGAAGCGTTTTTATATTGTACTACTTTAGTAGAAGTTATTTTCGGAGACAGTGTCATTGAAATTGGTAAAAGTGCATTTGAGGGATGTAGTGCTCTTTCAAAAGTTGAATTGAATAACGGACTTAAAATTATAGGCGAAAGATCTTTTGGGTGGACATCAAGTTTAAAAGAAATTGCAATCCCTAGTAGTGTTGAATCAATAGGTAGCGGTGCTTTTGGTCTCGGTGGATTAGAAAAAATAGAAATACCTGGTAGTGTTAAAAATATAGGAAATCAAGCGTTTGCTGATTGTTCAGCTTTGAGAAAAGTTGTTATAAATGATGGTGTAACAACTTTTGATGATAGAGTGTTTAATTATTGTTCTTCATTAGAGAAAATTGAAATACCTGCATCTGTTACAGCGATGGGTTCACAAGTTTTCAATTGTTGTGAAAAGGTAACAGTTTACGCACCAACAGGTTCTTATGCAGAAACATATGCAAAAGATAATGGTGTTGAATTTAAAGCTTCATAAAAGGTGGTTATATGAATATTTAGCTTTATGTTTGAATAATTTAATAAAAATTCTATCATTTACGCTTACAATAGCCTAAATGATAGAATTTGTTGTTTATAGCGAAGCTCAACCTCCTTTGAAAAGGTTTCATACAAATAAAAAAGTTGCTCCACAAAACGCCTCTCTTCGAAGAGAGGCGTTTTGTAAAAACAACTAATAATTATAATCATCAAGCCGTAAGGCTTTCTTAACTCATTACTCAGCACTTATTTATTGCATTCTCTTTCAAGTTGTGTTAAACTCTTAAAAGGTGAATTTAAAATGAACAAAAAGAAAGTTAAAATTATTTCAATTCTTATTGCTATTGTAATTATAATTTTCGGTGGGGTATACGTAGCGGATTTATTTTTAGGCTATGAAGCACCAGAAATTAAAAAATTAAGCGATAGTAATTTAGAAAATATTGAAGATGTTAAACTCACGGCGCATCGTGGGTTTTCTGGTATTGCGCCCGAGAATACATTAGTTGCATTTGAAAAAGCAGGTGAATATGGCTTTTACGCTACAGAATGTGACGTTCACTTAACGAAAGATGGCGTATGGGTGATTTATCACGATGATAATATATTCAGATTAACAAATGGCTATAAAAATATTGAAGAGGCAACATACGAAGAATTACAGGAATATGTAATAGATAACGGCGTAAACGTTGACTATTACCCTAATCAGAAAATTCCAACCTTAGAAGAATATCTTATTATCTGTAAGGATATGAAAATCATTCCACAGATTGAAATTAAAAACGGAAGTAAAGAGAAGCTTCAGGAAATATTAGATTTATTAGAGAAATATGAGTTGAAAGAAAATGCAATTATTATTTCTTTTAAAGGTGAAATGATAAAAAAGGTAAGAGAGCTTGATGAGAAAATAGAGCTCTGGTATTTAGTGGAAGAAATTACTGAAGAAAATATAAATGAATGTAAAGACAATAACTATAAATTAGCATTTAATCATAAAAAGAACGATGAAGAAATAATTAAAACAGCAATTAGTAAGGGTCTTACACTCTGCGCCTGGACGGTTGATGATTTAGAAACTCTGAAAAGTCTTTATAACCTTGGCGTAAAATATATAACTACTAACGCTATAATTCCTCAATGAATTCTTTTTTAGCAATAAAAAGAAAAAATTTGTGTATTGATAACAAAAATCGACCTTAAAATTATAATATTTACTACTTTTATACACTTAATTTACTCTTTTATTTTGCACTTAAAAGTGATATAATATTAAAAGTGACTTTGTGTGTCATTTTATGATTTAACTTTGAATTTTACTTATTATTGATATATAAAAATAAATTGATTGGGGTGCCGCACGTGGAAAGATTTGTAATCCGTGGTGGTAATAAGCTTCACGGCGAAATTAAAATCAGCGGTGCAAAGAATGCAGTTTTAGGAATTATGCCTGCTGCAATTCTTGCTGATGGTCCTTGTAGAATTGAAAATATTCCTGATATCAGCGATGTCAGAATGATGATAAAAATTTTACGTCATATTGGTGCAGAGGTTGAAACACCAGAAGAGGGTGTAGTAATAATCGACGGTAAAAACGTTGATGCTTCTCAGAATATTCCAGATAAAATGACTCGTAAATTAAGAGCGTCTTATTATCTTTTAGGTGCTCTTTTAGGTAAATATGGCAAAGCAAGTGTTTCAATGCCTGGTGGTTGCTATTTTGGTGAAAGACCAATTGACCAGCACATAAAAGGCTTTGAAGCGTTAGGTGCTACTGTAAGTACTGAAAGTGCTGTTGTAAGCGCTACTGCAGATGATTTAATGGGTTCATCTGTTTATATGGACGTTGTTTCTGTTGGTGCTACAATTAACGTAATGTTAGCAGCAGTAAGAGCAAAAGGTCTTACTGTTATTGAGAATGCTGCAAGAGAACCACATATAGTTGACCTTGCAAACTTCCTTAACTCAATGGGTGCTGACGTTCGTGGTGCTGGTACTGACGTTATTAAAATCCGTGGTACGCAAAATATGCACGGTTGCACTTATTCTATAATTCCTGACCAGATTGAAGCGGGTACTTATATGGTAGCGGTTGCTGCAGTTGGTGGCGACGTTACAATTCAGGACGTTATCCCTAAGCATCTTGAGTCAATTACAAGCAAGTTAGAGGAATGTGGTGTTACTGTTATTGAGGGCGACGAGAGTGTTCGTGTTATTTCAGATTTGCAGAGAGTAAATCCTTGCAGAGTTAAAACAAGACCACACCCAGGCTTCCCAACAGATATGCAACCACAAATAGCTGTTTTACTCACAACTTGCCAAGGTACAAGCTATGTTGTAGAGAGTGTTTGGGATAATCGTTTCAAATATACCCAACAGTTAAAGAGAATGGGTGCAAATATAATTGTTGATGGTAAAACTGCAATTGTCACAGGTGTTGAAAATCTTAAAGGTGCACCTGTTGAAGCAGATGACTTAAGAGCTGGCGCTGCAATGGTTATTGCTGGTATGATGGCTAAAGGTACAACAACAGTTACCAACGTTAATTTAATTGACCGAGGTTACGAAAAAATTGTCGAAAAACTCAAAGCAGTTGGCGTTGATATTGAGCGTGAAGTATTCGACGAGGAGTAATTTAATATGATAAGATTTTGTCCGCTATTTTCATCAAGTAGCGGCAATTCTGTTTACATAGGCGAAAGTAAGAGTGGAATTTTAATAGATGTAGGCAGAAGTGCCAAGCAAACGAGAGAAATGCTAAGTAAAATCGGCGTAGAAGAAAGTGCAGTTAAAGCAGTTTTTTTAACCCACGAACACGCTGACCACGTTGCAGGGCTTTCAGTATTTTTAAAAAGAAACAATATACCAGTTTACGCTTCTTCGGGAACACTTTTAAGTTTAAGAAAAAAAGGTGTTTTAACAGATTGTCACACAGATTTTACTTTGAATGACGAAGGTGTAGAAATAAACGGAATATTTATAAAACCATTTAAAACTTCTCACGACTGTGCAGACGGCAGAGGGTACACTGTAACTAATAGTGATGGTAGCTCAAAGGTAGCTGTTGCTACAGATACAGGAATAGTAACACCAGAAATTATAAATTCAATTACAGGCTGTAATCTTGTTTATATTGAATCAAATCACGATGTTAATATGCTCAAAAACGGCAGTTATCATTTTGAATTAAAAAAGAGAATTCTTTCAGATAAAGGGCATCTTTCAAATGATGCTTGTGCAGAAGTGTTGAGAGCGTTAGTAAATAAAGGAACAACACAATTTGTTCTTGCACATTTAAGCGAAGAAAATAACACACCGCATTTAGCGTACGATACGTCAATAAATGCACTTTTAGAGATGGGGGCACTCGTTAACAGAGATTATCAGTTGAGAGTTGCCGAGCCTGAAAATAATTCCAAAGCGATACTTGTTTAATTCGGAATGCGTAATGCGGAATTATAATAAAGAAACTACATTCTTTCATTAAACTATAAATGAAAGAATGTAGTTGTTTTATTTTAATCACTGACCACTGACTTACTGACCACTAGCCACACTAGTAGTTATTTTATTTTCTCAAATTCATCAGAGAGAGCTTTAGCAATGAGATTGTGACCTGCAGGGGTAGGGTGAACGCCGTCAGCGAGCCAGTATGTTGTTTGGGTATCCTTTGTTGCTTCGTTGAATTTATCTTGTAACGGAACAAAGCTCAAGCCATATTCATCAGCAACCTCTTTAACAGATTGTGCTCTTAATTTTGTTTCACTGTAAAATTCGTCCCAGCTTTCTTCTGTTGCAGGGCCTTTAAGTACAAATGGCTCAAGCATAATGATTTTAATATCAGGCAAGGCTTCCTTTACTTCTTCAATAAGCATTGAAAGAACCTTTTTAAATTTTTTATTATCAACGCCGTTCTGTGACTGTATTTCATGCCACACGTCGTTTATACCAATTAATATACTTAAATAGTCAGGCTTTAAATTAATAAGGTCTATTTTAATTCTTGCATAAAGGTCAACAATTCTGTTTCCGCTTATGCCTTTATTTATAAATTGATATTCATTGTGATTTTCTTCAAGATATTTTGCAGCGACAATATTTGGGTATCCATATCCGTAATTAAAAATATTTTCACGCTGTCTGTCTGCATCTGTTATTGAATCGCCCTGAAAGAGAAAGGTTTTCATTTTTATATCACTCCTAAAAGAATATAGGTTTATAATATCACGAAAGTTTATTATTTTAAAGTATTTTTTAAGAAAAATTAGTAATCTGTTGACATAGTTTTTTATTTGTGATAACATCTTGAAAAGTAATTTATTTGTGTGTGAGGGTGGTGGCAAAATTGTCAATTGCGTTAGCGGTTGTTTTGTTTGCAACAGGGCTTCTTTTAACAGTAAAGGGTAGCGACGTTTTTGTTGATTGTGCTACCCGTATTGCAACAAAAGCCAGAGTGCCTAAATTTATAATTGGTGCAACTCTCGTTAGCGTTGCAACCACGTTACCTGAAATTTTTGTTTCAGTTATTGCTTCAATTCAACAAAAACCAGATATGGCGTTTGGTACTTCAGTTGGTAGTGTAACAGCTAACTTTTGTGTTATGATTGCTATTTCATTTATTTATATGCCAACTCTTTTTAAAAGACTCGATTATCTTTTTGAAAGTGTATTAATGGTGTTGTCAATAGGTGTTTTAACCTATTGTGGAATTAACAGAAGAATTGATTTTATAAGTGCAATAATATTACTTATTATATTTGGTGCATTTATAATTCAGAATATAAAGTCTGGTTATGAAAACCATGTTCCTGATGTTTTTAAATACAAATCTCAGGAAGATGAAGACGAAGAGGCAAGAATTTTAAAAAGAAGAAATCACGAAAAAGATGTTTTAAAATTTATTTTGAGTGCAGTGTTTATGGTGTTAGGCTCACAGCTTTTAGTACATACCGGTGGCGAGATTGCAAGAATTTTTGGCGTGAGTGAAAGGGTTATTTCAACAACCGTTATAGCACTCGGTACGTCATTACCAGAGTTTATAACTGCAATTTCAGCTTTCTCAAAAAAACAACATTCTGTTTCGTTTGGTAATATCGTTGGTGCGAACGTTATAAATCTCTCTTTAATTCTGCCGATTTCAACGCTTATTTCAGGTGGTGAATTACCTTTAAGCTGGGAGCAGTCAGCTATAGATATTTCAATTTGCGTAGTTGTAACACTTTTAACACTTATACCATCTTTTATAACAAGAAAATTTATGCGCTGGCAAGGGGCAATTTTGCTTTGTGTTTATTTAGCATATTTCTGTATAACCTGTGGGCTTATTACGGTAACGCTTTAAAAGTGCTGAGTGCTGAGCCGTTTTAGTGCTGAGTGCAAAGTGCTGAGTTTCGGAAGGCTTCGCCTTGATTGTAATTAAATATGTATAACAATAACTACATTCTATCATTAAAAATAATGAAAGAATGTAGTTGTTTTATTCTAATCTCTGACCACTGACTCACTGATTACCAACTTACCTATGTGCTGACACATTCAATTTGTAAATACACTAATAATATAATGCTGACCGCAGGTCCCGAAACTCAGCATTTTGCACTCAGCACTCAGCACTGAATTGAATTTTCACTAAAAAAGGAGCCTGTATTTTATAACATCTGTGCATTGTAAAAACTTAGTAATAATGCTATACTGAAAAATAGGATAGACTAACTATCTGCTTTTTAGGAGATGATTTTATGAAAAAGACAATGTATTTAGCATTAGCTGTGTTGTTCTTGTGGGGCGTGTGGTTCAGCACACCTTTAACAGCATTAGCGTCTGAAGGTGAGCCAGCTATTACAGCTGTTGAGCTTACTGCGACAAAATCGCTTTTGGAAAACTATAATGGTTATGAAGATACTGGCGATTTAGATAACCCTTTTTGGTATTATAATATTGCAGAAACAGAGCCAACTATGTTGTTGACATATTCTGATGGTAGTACTAAAGAAGTTGCTTGGGAATTTTTTTACGAATACTTTGATTCGCATTATTTTGAAGCAAATCAGAGTAAGTCAAATGAATTGGGTGTAGGTTCGCACACAGCCGATGTGTCATTACATACTTATGATGAAAGAACTATTGAAACAACAATAAACTTTACTATTGTAGAACACCCTGTTGAAAGTATTTCTGTTGTTGCAAATAATAATTTAACTGAAAATGTTTCAGGTGATTTTACCAATGTGTCTGATGAAGAGGGGAATATTGTAGGCAGAGATTTTGACTATAATTTATCTTATGCTGATATTAAAGTTACTGTAAATTATAAAAATGGTACTTCTTCTACTTATGATTACGATTATAATTCTGAAAACAATCTTTCAGAAAAAACAGGTGAAGATTTATTTTTTGATTATAATAACCTCGTTGTTGGAACTAACACTATAACTGTCGAATATATGGGTGTTGGAACTACCTTTGAATTAGAGATTGTTGAAAATCCATATAAGAGCATTTCTTTAGAAGCAACAGAAGATTTATTTTATAATTTCAGTGGCGAAAATTACGATGATTATTTTGAATACAGTATTGCATTAACACAACCAATTGTTACTGTTACTTATGCGAATAATAATGTGAGAACATATACTTATTCTGAATGTGGTAGCCAATTTGGTGATTATCCTGAATTCAAAATTGAACAATCACCTTCAAATCAATTTGTAAAAGGTGAAAATACACAAACAGTATCCTTCTTAGGTCACGAGTGCGAATTTACTTTTAACATTGTTGAAACACCGGTAAAAAGTATTATTGTTAATACTCCTCCTATGCAAGCGAGTGATTATGGCTACTCTTTAGATCGTGATGAAACAAAGGTTACTATTAATTATAAAGATGAGAGCAAACCAGCTGAAACATATACGTTAGCACAACTTAGTGATGAATACTGTGACGAGTTCTCTTTATCCCTCAATCAAGGTGAAAATGAACTCACAGTTGGTAAACACGAGGGTATAGTTTCATTCTTAGGCTTTACTACAACTTTTGAATTTGAAATAGTTGCAAATCCAATTAAGTCAGTTACTGCAGTTGGTACAGAGAAGCTTATTGAAAACGAAGATGGCAGCCAGAATGGTGAGTGTGATGGCGAACCATATTTCCATTACTATATTTATGATACTAATCCGAAAGTAACTGTTACTTTTTCTGATGGTACTGTGAAAACCTATAATTATTACGATTTAGAAGAATTAGGTTATGATTATGACCTCTACGTATTTCAAAATGCCGAGAATCCTTTAAAGGTTGGTAAAAACACTGGTTATATTGAGTTGAATGGTGTCAGAGGCGAATTTACATTTGAAATTATTGAAAATCCTATTAAGAGCATTTCACTTAAAGCAACTAAGGATTTAATTGAAAATCAGAATGGTCACTGGTGTCAGATATCAGAAGAAGAGGAAATATTCTGGTATTATATAGATGAAACATTACCTGACGTAACTGTTAATTATAAAGATGGTACAACAAAGACTTATTCTTATGTTGAGTTTAACCGCAGTTTCGATTATTCTGTTGCTTTAGACTTAGACCAGATAGAAAATCCTCTAAAGGTCGGCAAGAATACAATAAAGGCTTGCATAGGTAATTTTGAATGCGATTATGAGTTTAATATTGTAAAGCCTGAAGTAGCGATTACAGGTATTACTGTAGCACCTGAGGGTACACTTCTTGAAGCGCATAGTGGTAATTGGGAATGGGATTCTGAATGTGAAAAAGAGTATTTCTGTTATTTACCTGATGCAGTAAATTACACACTTATTGTAAAGTATGAAGATGGTACTCAGGAAACCTATGAAAATGTTTTTTATAATCAATCAGTAGATGGCGGATATTTCTCAGTATATTTTGGTGATTGGACTTATGAAACCAGATATGTTGTTGGTAAAAACAAAGCCTATGCTGAATATAAGGGTGCAAGAACAACCTTTGATATTGAAGTTGTAAAAAATGATATTAAAGATATTGAAATCAGTGGTGAAAATGAATTCGTTTTAACCACAATTGCTACTGATGGTACAAAAACGAAATATACAGCAAAAGACCTCTATATCGGTGGTATGAGTGGTGAAAATATCTACGATGGCTCATTATATACTGATAAAGGCGCATTAATGATTTCTTTAAGCCTTAACCTTAATGATGACGAAACACAGTTTAAAGATATTATTGCTTACTTCACCTTACCTGATGGCACAGTTCTTGAAAGTAACAAGCTTTCTTCTAACAGATGGCTCGATATGATTTTCTATGCAATGAACCTTGATGAAGCATCAAAATGGCTTTATGATGGTTATTCAGAGCAATATTTCGGTACTTCTTTCCACGAATTAGAGGGTTCTGTAATTAAAGGCTCTGCAGTAGATAAAGCTCTTACTATATGCACAGCGCTTGATTACATTGGTAATTATGAAAATACAGGTGAAGATGATAAAGGTGGATTTGCAATTCTTACATTAGCTGAAGCTGAAAAGTTAGCAAAAAATTATTTTGCTGAGGGTAAATTAGATATTGAATCATCACCACTTTACAACGCTTCTGCAAAAGAAATAAAGGTTTATTTCTTATTAGGTTGTGATGGTATTGGTATAAATCGTGAATTAAAGTATGAAAACGGCAAGTTCATATTAACAAGTATTTGTGAAAATCATTACACTTACGAAACAATTCCTGTAAAAATGATTCTTTTAGATACAGGCTATGTTGATTCAATTTACGTTTCTGAGCATAGCTACACAAGTGAAATTATTAAGCAACCAACTGCAACAGAAAAGGGCATAAAAGAATACACCTGCTCTTGTGGTGATAGTTATCTTGCTGATATTGATAAGCTTGTAGCTTCAGTTCCTGTTAATAAAGATAATAGCTTCTCAGCAACAGTTACAGTGACAGGAACAGAAAATATTGTTTCAAAAATAGAAGTTACTAAAGAAGAACAAGTGTTAATTGATTCAGGTTTAAACCTTGAAATAGTTCTCAAAGTAGAAGAACTTGAAAATAAGGTTGACACTGAAGAAAAAGAGCAAATTGTAGAATTTTTACGTGATAAGGTAGCAGGTGAGCAAAAATTAGGTGCATTTATCGATATTCAACTTGTAAAACAAATTGGTGATTACGAAAAGAATATTGAGAAAACAAAAGGCGAATTCCAAATTACATTCCTTCTTCCTGATGACCTTATCAATACTGATAAATCATTAGAACGTGTTTATAAGATTGCAAGATATCACGATGGCGATGAGAATAACGTAACACTTCTTGATGCGACTTATGACGAAAAAACAAAGTATTTAACATTCTCAACAGACCGTTTCTCAACTTATGCTATTGTTTATAGCGATGTTGAAGCTTCTAATGATGGTGTTTCAGGCGGTGTTTCTGAAGGTGTACCAGCTATTCCAGACAGCGACAATTCTAAAGATGATGTTCCAAAGGCTGGTGTTATCAGCACAAGTGCTATTTGGCTTGGCGCTATGGCAGTCAGTGGTTTAGGTGCATTAGCTCTTTCTAAAAAGAAAAGAGAAGATTAAAAACTAAAAAAATCGCCTTGCGAAAGCAAGGTGATTTTTTATTGCTAAAAGGGTTTGTTTATGATATTATAAATAAGAAAGGGTGAAGGAATTTGAAGAAAAAACAACCACTTTTTTATGTGCTGATTGCAATATTTGTTATTTCGTTAATTGGTTTTGGTGTTAATTTTTATAAAGAATATTCTGCCGATAAAGCCTTGAAAGAACAACAAGAAGCCCTAAAAAATCAAATGACAGAAGCAGTAACAAAAGAACCTGTAAAAAATGAAATTTTACCAAAATTCCAGTCTCTTTATGAAGGTAATAACGATTTTATAGGTTGGCTTACTATTGAAAACACAAAAATCGATTACCCCGTAATGCAGTTAATAGATGATGAAAATTACTATATGAGTCACGACTATGAGAAAAATGAAAATATTAATGGTAGTCTTGTTTTAGATAGTGATTCTGTTGCTGGTGTCGGAACAAAAGAATTTGATTACGAAAACGGTAAAAAGCCTTCTACTAATCTTATTGTTCACGGTCATACAATGAAATCTGGCGAGATGTTCGGTGACCTTAGTGACTATGAAAAAGAAGATTATATGAAAGAACATAAAATTATTAAGTTCTCGTCTTTATATGAAGACAGAGAATACGAAGTTATTTCAGTTTTTCGTTCTCAGGTTTTCAATAAATCAGATGAAGTGTTTAAGTTTTATAAATTCTTTGAAGCTACAACCCAAGAAGAGTTTGATTATTGGTATAGTAACATAAAAGAAATGTCCGTTTTTGATACAGGCGTTACTGCAGAATTCGGTGACGAATTTATAACACTCACGTGTTGTGCTTACCATGTGGAAGATGGTAGATTTGTTGTGGTAGCGAAGCGTGTTAAATAATGCAGAATTCAGAATGTAAAATGCAGAATTTAGGAAGGCTTCGCCTTTTTAGTGCTTAGTGCAAAGTGCTGAGTGCTGAGTTGTGGGGCTACGCCGTAATTATAATAATTGGTTATAATAGTTAACTTGTTTTTTATTTGTATCAGTAGTCAGTAATAATAAAGAAAAGATTATCCTATCATTTATAGTTCGGTTTT
>SVOI01000060.1 GCA_015066465.1 Oscillospiraceae bacterium | reverse complement strand
GTGAAAAAGTTTTAATGAAAGGTAACGAAGCTATTGCAGAAGCTGCAATAAGAGCAGGTTGTTTACATTACTTCGGTTATCCTATTACACCACAAACAGAAATTGCGGCTTATATGGCAAAACGTATGCCAAAAGTTGGCGGTGTATTCTTACAGGCAGAAAGTGAAATTGCTGCTATCAATATGGTTTTAGGTGTTGCTGCGGCTGGTAAAAGAGTTATGACATCATCTTCAAGCCCTGGTGTTTCACTCAAGAGTGAAGGTATGTCTTACATTTCTGGTAGTGACGTTCCAGCACTTGTTGTTAACGTTCAACGTGGTGGTCCTGGTCTTGGTGGTATTCAACCATCTCAGTCAGACTACTTCCAGGCAGTTAAAGGTGGTAGCCACGGTGACTACAAGAGAATTGTTTTAGCACCTGCTTCTGTTCAGGAAATGGCTTCTCTTACAACAAAAGCATTTGACTTGGCAGATAAATATAGCATTCTCACAATGATTTTAGCAGATGGTACAATGGGTCAGATGATGGAACCTGTTGAACTTGAAACTGCTGAACCAGTAAAATATGAAAAGCCTTGGGCTACAACTGGTACAAAAATGCAGAGAAAACATAACATTGTTAACTCTCTCTACTTAAAACCAGAAGAATTAGAAAAGAAAAACTTTGAACGTTTCGCAAAATACAAAACAATCGAAGAAAACGAAGTTATGTATGAAGAATATCTTATGGACGATGCAGAAATCTGCGTGGTTTCATTTGGTATTACGTCAAGAGTTGCTAAAAACGCTATTGTTGAAGCAAGAGCAAAAGGTATCAAAGTTGGTATGATTAGACCAATTACTCTCTGGCCATTCCCAACAGAAGTATTAAACAAAGCGGCAGACAAATGCAAAGCATTTATTTCTGTTGAAATGAATATGGGTCAGATGATTGAAGACGTTAAACTCGCAATCGAATGTAAAAAAACTGTTGAACTCTGCTGTCGTGTTGGTGGTATGATTCCTTCACCAGAAGAAGTTCTCGAAAAAATTGAAGAAGTAAACAAAGGAGGAGAAAGATAATGGTAGTATTTGAAAAACCAAAATCATTAACAGATGCACCACTTCACTATTGCCCTGGTTGTACTCACGGTATTATTCACCGTCTTGTAGCAGAAGTAATTGATGAATTAGGCATTGAAGGTAAAACTATCGGTGTAGCACCAGTTGGTTGCTCAGTTATGGCTTACGATTATTTCACTTGCGACTTTGTTCAGGCTCCTCACGGTAGAGCACCAGCAGTTGCTACTGGTGTTAAAAGAGCAGACCCTGAAAACCACATTGTGTTTACATATCAGGGTGACGGTGACCTTGCGGCTATCGGTACTGCAGAAACAGTTCACGCAGCAGCAAGACGTGAAAACATCACAGTTATTTTCGTAAACAACGCAATTTATGGTATGACAGGTGGTCAGATGGCTCCTACAACTCTTCCTGGTCAGGTTACACAGACTTCACCTTATGGTAGAGACGTTGAAACAGTTGGTTACCCTGTAAAAGTATGTGAATTACTTTCAAACGTTGATGGTGCGGCTTACCTTGAAAGAGTTGCAGTTAACAGCGTTCCTAATATCAAAAAAGCAAAGGCTGCTATTAAAAAGGCATTTCAGAACCAGATTGACGGCAAAGGCTTCTCACTTGTTGAGGTTGTTTCAACTTGCCCTACAAACTGGGGTATGACACCAGAAAAAGCACTTAAGTGGCTCGAAGAAAATATGCTTCCATATTATCCACTTGGTGTTTATAAAGATATCTACGCAGAGGAGGCAAAATAATATGAAAAAGACAACAAATATTCTTTTTGCAGGCTTCGGCGGTCAGGGTATTCTTTTCGCTGGTAAATTCGTAGCATATAAAGGTCTTCTTGAGGGTAAACACATTAGCTGGCTCCCTTCATACGGCCCAGAAATGCGTGGCGGTACAGCTAACTGTAGCGTTATCGTAAGTGAAGACCCAATCGGTTCACCAATCGTAAGTAAACCAGACGTTTTAGTTGCGATGAACTTACCTTCACTCGATAAGTATGAGAACGAAGTTGTATCAGGCGGTAAAATCTTTGTTGATTCAACACTTATTGAAAGAAAAGTTACACGTACAGACGTTGACGTTTATTACATTCCTGCAACCGGTATTGCAAGTGAAAAGGGCATTAACACACTTGCAAATATGATTATTACTGGTAAGCTTTTAAAAGAAGTTGAAGAATTATCTTTCGATAATATTGACGCTCCTTTAGGTAAAGTTGTATCAGCAAGACATCAGGATTTACTTGAAGTAAACAAAACTGCACTTCAGTTAGGTTACGATTATTAATAAATTTTAATTTTGAAAAGAGGTTTTCTATTATGGGTTACGATTTCAAAATAGAAAAAGCAACAGTAAAAAAAGAAAAGCCAGCTGACCAAGGTCTTGGCTTCGGTAGATATTTTACTGACCATATGTTCTTAATGAACTACAATGAAGAAAAAGGTTGGCACGATGGCAGAATTGTTCCTTATGGTCCACTTCCGCTTGAACCATCTGCTATGGTTTTCCACTATGCACAAGAGCTTTTTGAAGGTCTTAAAGCATACAGAACCCAAGACGGCAAAATTCAACTTTTCCGTCCACAGAAAAACATTGAAAGAATGAACAATACGTGTGACAGACTTTGTGTTCCGAGAATTGACCCTGACCTTGCTCTCGAAGCAATTAAGGCAGTTGTTAAGGTAGATGAAGACTGGGTTCCACACAGTGAAGGTACTTCACTTTATATTCGTCCATTCATTATTGCAACTGACCCATTCTTAGGTGTTCACCCAGCACATACTTACATTTTTGCTATTATCCTTTCACCAGTTGGCTCATACTACGCTAACGGTATGAATCCTGTTAAAATCTGCATTGAGCACGAATATGTTCGTTGCGTAAAAGGTGGTACAGGTATGGCAAAAGCCGGTGGTAACTATGCTGCTTCTCTTATTGGTCAGAAAAAAGCTGACGAAATGGGTTATGCACAGGTTCTCTGGCTTGACGGTGTTGAAAGAAAATACATCGACGAAGTTGGTGCTATGAACGTATTCTTCGTAATCGACGGCACAGTTATTACTCCTTCACTCGAAGATGGTAACATTCTTCCTGGTGTTACAAGAGCATCTTGTATTGAAGTTCTCAAAAGCTGGGGCTACAAGGTTGAAGAACGTAAACTTTCAGTTGACGAAGTTAAAGAAGCTCACAAAAACGGCAAGTTAAACGAAGCATTTGGTACTGGTACTGCAGCAGTTATTTCACCTATTGGCGAATTCTTCGACGAAGGCGAAAAACTCATTGTTAATAATAACGAAATCGGTCCTGTAGCACAAAAGCTCTACGACGAACTCACAGGCATTCAGTGGGGTAAGGTAGAAGACAAGTTTAACTGGATTGTTAAGGTTACAGACTAATTAAATTAAAGCTGACAATTAAAGTCAAAAACTTTAATTGTCAGCTTTTTGTTTTTTTATAGAATTAATTATTTGATTTTTTCTTAATCTTGTGTATAATGAAAAGAGAAGATGAAATAAATAGTTTCGAGGTAAAAAAATGATTGTTTATCATGGTAGTAATGTTTGTGTATCCGAACCTAAATTGATACAACAAAATCGCTTTCTTGATTTTGGCTATGGTTTTTATACTACAACCAACAAAACACAAGCGATTGGGTTTGCAGAAAAAGTTTATTTAAGAAAACATACTGGTGAAAAGATAGTTAATATCTATGAATTTGATGAAACCGCTTTTAATGAGTGTTCTGTTTTGAAGTTTGATTCAGCAAATGAAGAATGGCTTGATTTTGTGTCAGAAAATCGTTCAGGTACATATAAAGGTAAGCAATATGACTTAATTTTAGGTCCTGTTGCTAATGATGATGTTTACACAACTTTCACCCTTTACACTTCGGGGATTCTTACTAAGGAACAGGCTATTGAAGCATTGAAAATTAAAAAACTTTATAATCAGTTAGTGTTTGCTACAGAGAAAGCGTTACAATATATTGAATTTAAAGGTGTTTTAGAAACGGAGTAGTTTTAATGGAACAGAAAAAATTTGAAGCAGTTCTCAAACTTTTAATTCCACAAATAATTCATTTAATTGCAGAAAATGGGAAGATTGATGAAGTTACTGCTTCAAGAGATTTTTATAATTCAAAAGTTTATGAGTTATTAGAAAACGAAGAAACTAAACTTTGGCATTTCAGTCCGTTAACACTTTTTAATATGTATGATGACGAAATTAAAACAGGTGTTTTGAACTTTCCAGAGGAGGTTTAAATATGAGTAATGCAGGTAAATTTTTAGTTTACTGTATTGAGATTTATAAAAATGCAAAAAGTCTTAATGGTAAACAGGTTATGGAATTATTTACAAAATATAATGTTTCTGAATATATTTACGATTGTTTTGAAGCACTCCACACAACTGGAGATAATTATATTATAAATGACATAGATTTGTTTATTGAAGCAAGGCAAAATTGAATTTATAAAATTAACCTGAGATTTAAAGTTTTAAAACTTTAAATCTCAGGTTTTTATTTTTATTTCTTGATTTTTAATTCATCAATTTTTTGAAGATATTTATTTACAGTTGTACCAAAGGTTATATTCCAATCAGTTTCTAAAAGTTCAATTATTCGTTGGTAAGTTGAGATTGACTTTTGATAATCTTTTTTGATTTCGTAAATATGAGCGATTGCTTCAAGTGAGTCTGTGAATCTTGGTTTCTCTTGAAGTTCGAATGATTTCTCAAAACAAGAAATTGCATCTTCGTATTCACAATCATCTGCTTTGAAATCTGCAACTATTGACCAGGTGTACCAACTGTCAGGAAATTGTTTAAGCATATCATCAAGTAAACTTTCACTTTCGTTGGTTTTTCCTTCTCTACGAAGAATCATTGCATCAAAAACATAAAGTAATTCAGGCTTTTCTTTGTTTCTGATATTTTTAATTAATTCTCTTGCTTCGTCAGTTCTGCCATCAGCAATAAGTGCAGGTAATAAATATCTGTATGCCCTCATATCATCAGAATGTATTTTGAGATGTTCGTAGTAAAACTCAATAAGCTCGTGACGGTTGCGATAGTTCCAGTCCGTGTGTGGTGAACCGTATGCATCACGCAAAATATTATTCATGCTTTTACTGGTATCGCCAAGTTGTAAAGCTCTTTTTGCGTATTCTACAGCTTGAACATTTGAGGACTTTGCACGGTGTGAATAAAGCCACGCAAGTAATTTAATTGCATTGACATTCTCATTTTTTTGATTTAATTGTTTTTCGAGAAAATATTTTGTATTCTGAAACTCACTGTCTGAAAGAATTGATTTTTCATTGAGCATATTTTCGATTCTTTCGTATTGCGATTCTTCTGTAAATTCAAAAAGTTCGTCAATACTCACACCGAAGAAGACAGATATTTGTGGAAGTAACGATATATCAGGCATTGTAGTTTCATTTTCCCAACGAGAAACTGCTTGATATGTAACCCCCAATGCATTAGCAAGTGTTTCCTGTGTTACACCTTTGTTTAATCTTAATTGTTTTATTTTTTTGCCTATTTCCATAAATTATCACCTTGTATTTTATTTCGGTACCGATGGCTTTATTATATGTGAAATAGTAAAATTAAGCAATAAACAAAAGGGTGATAATAACTAAACCAAAAAAAGAATTGCGGATAGTTTTTGTTTTTAATCCTTCATATATCTTTTAAGTTCATTATAAAAATTTTCTCGGGTTCCAGCCATAATTACAACGATTATTTTATTGTCTTTATATTCAACTCTGTAAGCTAACTCGTAATTGGTTTTGTTGTAATAAATATCGTAGCCATAAATGCCTGAGAGGTCACCGCTTTTTGCTTCACCGATTGTGTGGTCTTCTCTTATTTTATCAATTGCCTCTTGATATAATGCTTTTAATTTTTTATCCTTGCATTTTTTTAAAAATTTAGCAGCAGGAGGCAGAAATCTTATTTCTGTCATATTTAATCCTCCGCATTGAATATATCGTCATAACTGTAATATTCACCATTATTAGAAGCAACGTTGTCAGCTTCAGCAATCATAGCTTCTACGGCTGGGCGGATTTTCGCTTGTTGTATTTTAAACTCCTTTAATAATTCATCACCCGAGAAGCCTTTAGCAATAAGTTCTGCTAAAATATGTTCAGCAAATTCTCCACCAGAGTTTGTGCGAGCAGGACGAATTACAAGTTCGTTGCCTCGAACAACACACTCAGCCTCGTCTGTGAATTGAAGCATTTCAAAAAATTTTTGAGGGATAGTTATTTGTCTTTTTGAAGAGATACTAATAAGTTTTCTATCCATATTAAAATTACCTTTCGTAGCAGTAGCCATATTTATCCTCCTTTTATTATATGCAAAATCATCTTAATTATAAATTTTCTTTGTTTCTTGGTTCTTTGTTTCTAAGATTATTATATATTGCATTTTTAGATTTGTCAATAAACCAAGGTGTTTTTATTGAATAAAACACACATATATGCTATAATCTCACATATATTGCAAACTCAAATTTTAAAAGAAAGGGGTAGCTTATGTTTTCGTTTAAAAAAGAAAATCCAGAGAAGCTGTGCGAACAAATCTGGCGTGAACACGAAGCATACATAAGAAAGTTTTGCGAGTACAAGTTGCAGTCGCAAAAGGATTTAGTGGATGATTGTGTAAGTGAAGTGTTTCTGAGTTTACTCAAGGCACTTAAAAATAATACAGAGATTAACTACCCGAAAGCGTGGCTTACTAAGGTTGCCAACAATAAAATAACCGATATTTATAGAAATAAAGAAAAACAAGTAGAAAGAGAAGTTGCCCTTAATGAAGAAACCTTGAGTGGCAGTTATTATGATATATATAACTTTCAGGAAGTCACAGACGAACAGATAGAACAGATTAAAGAAACAATTTTAAATGAATTGAATGAAACAGACAGAAGCCTAATAGAAAACTATTACATCAAAAAGATGAAAGTTAAAGAAATAGCTTCGCTATATAACCTATCTGAATCCAGTGTAAAAGTAAAGCTTTTCAGAGCTCGGAAAACTATAATTTATCTTTCTAAAAAAGAACTTGAAAAATTTTCTTAAAAATTTTGTAACCAATTTAAAATTTCACGACTATATAGGTGAAAGGAGAAAAAAGCTATGACAAATAATGAGTTTAAACAAGTTTTACTTGATGATACCGCGGTTTTGTCAAAACAAGAGCTTGAGGAGATTATAGAAAACGAACTTTTGAAAAGCGAATCAGAAATGGATGCTGATTTAATAGAATATTGTCTTGATAATATTAAAAAGCTCCAGTTAAGTGAGGAAAGTAATAAAAAGGAAGAAAGCAAAAAAGTTTTCTTTATAAACCCAAAAATGTGGCGTGTGCTTGTTGCTATGTCAGTTGTGTTCGTGTTTGCTATTACAGCTTCTGCGTTTTATTTCAATATACCAGAGAACATTGCGCAGTTAATAGATGGTAATACAGAAACGAATTTGACTTTCGACAAAGCAGATGCTAATGCTTATGGTAATGGTAATGGTGGTTTTATATTACCAGAAACTGATTTAGCAAAAGAGTTGGAAAGCTTTGGTATTACGCCTGTAACATTTCCTGAAGCAATGGTCAGTAATGAATGTAAAATAACAAAAATCGAAAATTCTACTGTTGATGAAGATGTTTCACGAATTGTAAACATTAGCTTTGTTTATAAAAATTATAGTGGTTTGATGATTGTTACTAAAACTAATGCTGATACCGAATGGTATGGTAGCAATACTGCAACGGACTATGAAGCCAGTGAAATAATTAACATGAATGGATTAGATGTTTTGGTTTTTGAGCAAGAAGAAAATTGCACAATTGAATATAAAAATGATTTAACACACTATTTGTTTTATATTGAGTGCGATTTTGAAACTGCAAAGGAGTTTGCAAAAACAATAAAATAAACTTTTAAGGGGAGTTTAGAATATGAAAAAGAAAATAATTATAATAATGTCGTGTTTTTATATGTTGCTCTTGAGTTTTCCTGCGAGTGCTATGGATTCATCTACTAACGAAAAAGTAAATGAAATTATTTCTGCACAGGTTAGTGAAAAAGATGTTTCTGAAATTGACTTAATTCTTCTTGAACAAGAAGGAATTATGGTTTCAGCGTCAAATACCCAAGGCAATACAACTATGTTAAAATCTCACGATACAAATAACATTTATAAGGTTTATAGCTTACCGGTTTTAATGTTAACCGCTTACAAAGAAAATTCTACAATAGATTCGTTATTAACAGATGATTGTGTCTGGGAAATTTGTGCAAACAGCATACTATCTGAAAATTCGATTGTACGGATTTCTACAAAAAACGGCGAAAAATTTTTCTCAGGAATAGCAGAAAGAACCGATTCTTATGTAACAAACAAAAAAATTGTTTCAGCAATAGAGCAAGGTGGTTTGTCTGTTTCAGCTATTAACGAAATAAAAATTGCAAAATCGGAAATTTACCATTCATATTTTGTTTTTGTTACAACAGTGGAAACCGATTATGTAATACCATTTCCGGCTCGTGAGGATTTCTTGGGCGTTGAAACAGGAAAACTTTACACTCTTGATGATATGATAAAAACAATGGACGGAATTTTTGATGAAGCAGCACTTGAAAAAAATCAGGATTCATATGGTGGCGTACCATTAAGAGATCCAAGTGTTAACGATAATACTGATATTGTATTTGTAGCAGTAGTATCATTTTTGATAGTTTTAGTACTTGCAGTTGTTTTAATGAAAAAGAAATTCTTAAAAGTCTCAAAAGTTCAATAAATCTATTGGAACAGATTTTCTTTTTAAACAAACTTGAGGCAGTTAAAGCAAACAAATAATACAGATGATCAGTGAAAATCAGAGTTTGATTGAAAAAGATATCCAAATACAGAATAACCGATAAATTTCACTTAGAAATTTATCGGTTCATTTTTTTGTTGAAATATAAGTAGAAATATGTTAAAATGTTTAGGAATATGTTATTTGGCAGGTGAATAGTGTGTCTGAAACTTCACGAAAAATAATTGAAGGCGTAACAGAGCTTGGTGCAGAGAATGGTATGTATGGTATGACCAGTAAAGCCATTTCTAAAAAATGTGAATGTTCTGAGGGTGTTATATTCAAGCACTTCAATACGTTAGAAGAACTGAAAAAAGACGTTTATTATAGTATAGATAGTGAAATTTACCAGTCTATAAGTAGCGTTGAGTTCGATGAAAGTGACGTTAAAGGTAGTATTCTTCGTATCTGGAATGAATATTTCGGTTTCCTTTTAGCAAACCCTGTTAAAACAAAATATTATAAAAATTTCAGGGCTTCAAATCTTTACAAAGACCACGACCACGCTAAAGATAACGACCACTATAACACCATCATAAGCGAATTTAACGAGATTTCTAAAAAATACGGACTTTACGAAAAAATCAATTACGACGTGTTGTGGTATTTTATTATAGATAATTCTCTCTCTTTTGCTTTAAGAATTTCAGATGGTACTATTGAAAATACAGAGAAAAATAAACAGACTATTTTTAATATCATATTTAAACAGATAATAGACGAATTAGGAGTTGCAAAGGTAGGTAACAATGGCTAACGAAAACGATTTTTCATTTGGTAATCTTGGTAAAGATTACGACGATAGAAAAGTGAATAGCGATTATCTTGACCTGTTGAGCGAAACAAAGGTTAATGAAGCAGAAATTCGTCGTGAAGCAGATAGTCGTGATATTTACAGTTCTTCTAAAAGACAAGTGAATAACAGGTCATTTGTAAATAATATTTATGCTGATGACGAGCCAGAGGACGTTTTTACTTTATCAGATGAGCCACCTCAGTATGAAGACGTTTACAGCAATAGTGATATTTATCTCTCTAAAAAAAGAGCGGTGAAAATAGAGAAAAGCGAAGAAGAATATGAAGATATTCCAATCGCTCCAAGACCAAGGCAGACAGTGAGTTCTTCAAAAAGCATAACTATGGATTTAGATGACGACGAAATTTCAGATTATGAAGTTCGCCGTGGTAAGCAAGTAACACCAAAGAAAAAGAAGAAAAGAAAGTCACCTAAAATTTTAATGGTTTTAGCAGTTTTTCTTGCCGTTGTAATTGCTTTTTCAGGTGTTTTAATAACCTCTGCTAACAGTATTGTAAATAGCTTTACAAAAGGCGATAAAATAGAGCATATTGAAGACGTCAGCTCTCTCGCAAGCAGAAGTGACGTAAAAAATATTCTCTTTATAGGTGCCGATAAAGAAAAAGGTGGCGCTTCCAGAAGTGACAGTATAATGATTATTTCTGTCAATAAAAGTGCCGGTAAGGTAATTGTTACGTCAATTCTTCGTGATACTCACGTAGATATTCCAGGCGAATGTGAAGCAAAAATTAACTCTGCTTATGCCTGGGGTGGCGCTAATTTATTAATTCAGACAATCGAACAGAATTTTGGGTTGAAAATTGATGGTTATGCAGTAGTTAACTTTAATATGTTTACTGAGCTTGTAGATGGCTTGGGTGGTATAGATATTGAAGTTACCGAAAATGAAGCAGACTACATAAATAACCGCCATAATTATAAAAGTGAAACAAAGCCAGACCATTTCGAGAGTGGCGAAAGTGTTCACCTTAATGGTTACCAGACCTTGTGGTATGCTCGTATCAGAAAGCTTGACTCTGACTTTATGAGAACTTACAGGCAGAGAAAGGTTATTACTGCAATAGCAGAAAATATTAAAAATGAGCTTTTAACTGGTAATATTTTTGGTCTTATTTCAACTGCAAAAGACGTTGCACCAAATATTGAAACCTCTTTAAGTAGCACAGAATTTACGTCTCTTTTACTCGGTATGGTTTCCTGTGTTTCAAAATCAGGTCTTGAAATGGACAAGCTCTTAGTTTCTCAGCAATTACCATTTGAAGATACATGGTGGTTTGAGTCTAAGTGGGATGGTTCTTCAATAGCACTTGACTTAAGCGAAAACAGAGAAATGCTTTATAATTCAATTTATGAGCCACAAGAAGTAGAAGAAACAACGGAAAATGAATAATAACAAAACTCCCGTCATATATTTTTATAGAATATGTGAAGGGAGTTTATTTTTATGGATATTTCATTTGAAAACGAAAAATATTGTAGTCTTAAAAAAACTTATGAAACTACTATTGAAGAAGGTGTTGAAGCAGAGCTTTCTTTACCCGAATATATGCCCGAAATTTTAAGGATATTAAAGTCACAGGCAGTGCCAAAAATTAATTCGTGGCAGACCGTGGGTGAAAGAGTAACAGTAGATGGCACTTGTGACCTTACTATGATTTACGTTGGTACTGATAATTGTATTTACAGCTTTACAGGGTCACGAAACTTCACACGCTACGCCGAAAATTCAGCATTTTTAACTGCAGAAGACGTTAACGTAAAAGCAAGTGTTAAGTTTATAAATTGCAGAGCAACAAACACAAAAAGAGCTGAAATTAAAGCGGGTATCAATATTGTTGTTTCAGCATTTTCAAAAATGGAAGAAGATATTCTTAAGCTTATGAATTCTTCAGATATAGAAGAAAAGAAAATGGAGCTTTCAACTATGTCTTTAGGTTGTAAAAAAAGCAAAATGTTTTCTATGAGCGATAATTTTGAATTAGAAAATAATTCAGCGGCATTTATAGTGAGAAGCACTGCATCTGCTGTTTTGGGTGAAGTACGTAAAATAAGCAATAAAATTATGGTAAAAGGTGAAACCATTGTAGAAATTGCTTTTATACCTCACGAAGATAAAAGCACTATTGTAACAGTAAGAAAAAATCTGCCAATAAATCAGATTTTAGAATTTGACGGAATGGATGAACGCTTTACTGGTGATATAACACTCGACGTAACGGCAGTTGACGTTATAATTAAAAATGATTCACAAGGTGATGGCAGAAGCCTTGACGTTGGCGTAACAATAAATGCGGGTATTACTATGTGGGAGCAAAAAGACCTTTCTGTAATTACAGATGCTTATGCAATAAATGGTGTTGTCGATTTAAGCTACAAGAAAATGAGCTTTTATTCTGCTCTCGATGCAGTTCGTGACACCTACGTTTTCAGAGATACAATAGATGCCACAAAATTAGGTGCTGAGTGCATATTGGATGCATCGTGTGAAGAAAACGAGCCTGTTGCAACTTGTGAAAATGGTGCTATTGTTATCTCTGGCACAATAAAAGCGATGATTATTTTAAAAGATACGTCTGGTGGCTACATAACAACAGAAAAAATGCTTGACTATCGCTACGAAAGAAGTAGCGAGTGTGGTGATAAAAAAATAGAGTGTTCGCCTAAAGTATCAGTTTCATCGTTTGAGTGTTCGTTAAAAAACAATGAGCAGATAGATGTAAAGGCAGAACTACAAATTAATTGCTCTGTTTTTTCAGAAACAGAAATTGACGTTGTTTCAGAAATTTCTGAACTGAGAGAAAGCGAAAAATTAAACAACAGTGCAATTACAGTTTATTTTCCAGATTGCGAAGAAACCTTGTGGGATATTGCAAAACGCTATAACACAACAGTTGAAAGTATCGTTTTAGAAAATAACCTTGTGGGCGAAACAACAAAAGATATTAAAATGCTTTTTATTCCCTCTGGTACTTGAATAAAACGACATAGTATCGTATAATAATAAAAGAACTTTCCCCGACTCACGTCAGAATGAGTTCGGGGAATTATTTTTTGAAAGGTACAATATTATGGAACAACGAAAAGTTTTAATTGTTGATGATGAACCAGATATAAGAGAAATATTAAATCTTTTGTTATCGTCAAACGGCTATGAAGTGTTAAGCTCTGCCGATGGCGAAAATGCAATAAGAATTTTAAAAGAAAATCCTACCATTGATTTAATTATTTTAGATATTATGATGCCTCATGAAGATGGTGTTCAGGTTTTAAGAAAAATAAGAGAATTCAGTAAAGTTCCTGCATTGTTTTTAACTGCAAAAATTCACGAGAATGACAAGGCAGAAGCTTATGAAAGTGGTGGCGATGATTACTTAACAAAGCCGTTTTCACAAAATGAGCTTCTTATGAAGGTGAATTCTTTAATAAGACGTTATCGTGAATATTCAGGTGGTGTAGGCGATAATAATCGTACCGATTCAATAGAGATTAAAGATAAAAGAGCTTATAAAAATGGTAAGCTTCTTAATCTTACTGATACTGAATTTGATATGCTCGTGTTCTTTATAGAAAACAGAGGTAAGCCTGTTGATGCTAAGACTCTTTATGAAAAAATCTGGGATGAAAAATATGTACCATCAGCGCAGAATACTATAATGGTTCACATTCTCAATCTTCGTAAAAAAATTGAAGATGACCACACAAACCCAGTGTTCTTAAAAACAATCTGGGGAAAGGGGTATCAGTTTGACTAATAAAAAAATAAATGGTAAAAGCTTTGTTTCTCTTAAAACAAAGATTGTTCTGTGCGTGCTTCTGGCATTTATACTTGCAGTAATATCTTCACTTGTTGCTTTTTATGTTAGTGAATTTGTAGTAGATGAAGTCTTTTTAAGTGAAGAAGCTGAAGCAGAGCGTGACGTTGAGCTTTATCAGTCATTTGTTGAGTTTGTAGAAACCGAAAGAGTTGCTTCAACAGATACCGAAAAGCTTGATAAATGGATTAGCCAGTATAAAGATAGGG
>SVOI01000059.1 GCA_015066465.1 Oscillospiraceae bacterium | reverse complement strand
AGATTTTATCTAAGATTTTAGAGGTAATAGGAAAGTTGCTTTCTTTCTAATAATTGTTTGTGGAGTAAAAGAGCTGTAAAAAACGCTAAGTTTTTTACAGCTCCTTTTGTTTATATAAAAGCACCATATTCATTTCTTAACCCTACAAGAATTTCATATTGCAGAGAAAGCGAGAGTGCTTTTTGTTTATGGTAGTTTATTTTACCGTTGATTTTTTGTTTTTGGGTTTCATTGGAATCATGTAATTGCTTTTTAAGAGAATTTATACAACGCCAATGATACTCAATTTGTAAATAATACTTTTTTCTTAATAACATTTTATACGACCCCTTTGTTTTTTATTCAGATGAGTTATCTGATGACCTTATTATACAAAAATGCCTTGTCGAAAAAACTCGCTTTGTGTAATAAAAATCAAAAATTTTGAGAAAAACACAATATTTAGGGTGTTTTTTTAGAAAAAAAGCTATTTGGGTCAATATTTAGTTTGAAAAATCAAAAAGAGGGGTTTTTTAGTTTCACAAAATTGTACAAAATATCAATTAATTATTGCAATGCTTTTGTTTTTTTAGTATAATGCCATATATAATGTTTAAATTTTAAGGGGTGGGCTTTGTGAAAGCAAAAAAAATTGTTTCACTTTTATTAGTTTTATTTGCATTACTTAATATTTTTTCAATTTCTGTATTTGCTAAGGAAAAGGTTTCATATACTATAAAGAGTCCTTATGAAACAGTTGATTGGGATACTTTTAATCAATATAAGACACAGCTTCACGCTCATACACTTTATAGTGATGGTGGAATGGATGTTAAGGATGTAGTTGAAGAATATTATAGACAGGATTATGATATTCTTGCAATCACAGACCACGGTGTTGTTAATAAGGGCTGGGACGAAATGCCCGAGATGTTACCAATTATTGGTTACAATAAGCTTTTCTACGATTTAAGCCCTGTTTCAAAAGAACGCTATGAAGAAATTACTACTGGTGTAGGCAGAGATGGCAGACCAATGCTCGACGTTAACCAGGGTATTGAAATGAATGGCGTTGTTATGAGAAAGAACCACGTTAACGGCTTTTTCTGTGGTGCTTTTCAGGGCGACTGGGGAGAAGAAGAGGATTATATTTCACCAATTAAAGCAACCCACGAAGCAGGCGGTATTTCATTCATTGCTCACCCAGGCGATTTCTATTCAATAAATGGTAATCGTGAAAGAGCAGAAGATTATGATTATTTAAAGATTTATATTGAACCGCTTTTAGAATATGAATCTTGTGTTGGTGTAGAAATATTCAATGAAAGAGATACTGTTGCCGGTGCAGACAGAATTCTCTGGGATAATATTTTAATGTATACAGTACCACGTGGTAAAGTCGTTTGGGGCTTTTCTAACGACGACTCTCACGTTATAGAAAATATTGGTGTTACAGCTGAAATTATGCTTATGACTGAGCTTTCAAACGAAGCTTTAAGAACTGCTATGGAAAATGGTACATTCTTTGCTTGCTCACGAATTGCAAGAAATGAATTAGGTGACGAGTTTGAGGGTACAGGTGAATATGCAAAAATCGAAAGAATAAACGTTGACGAAGAACAAGATATTATTACAGTTACAGCGAATAATTATGAAACAATTGAATGGATTTCTGACGGTGAAATTATTGCAACAGGCAATACGTTCAATTTAAGAGAAAATAGTAGTAAATTAGGCTCTTACGTTCGTTTCCAGATTAAAAACGAAGGTGGTATTGTAATGTCACAGCCATTCGTTTGCGATGATGGAAATATGGAAGCAAAAATTATAGAGATGCCAGAGCCGGAACCGATGAGTGCAATTGAAAAAGTATTCACAACAGTAGTTGATAAAATAAGAAAAACTATTTTAGGCGAATTATTTTATAGAATGTTCTGGCTTTAATAAAGCATAATTATAATTATTCAAACACACCTGTAGCATTGTAGTTACAGGTGTGTTTTTTAATAAACTATAAACTTTCTATAACATTTTATTGGTATAGATTGTAAAATTTATAATTATACAGTATAATTGTATTAAAATAAAATTTAAAATCATTTTAAAGGAAGTGATATTATGAGTTTTCAGGACTTTATAAATTACGCAAAAAGTAAAGAGGCTGTTGTAAGGGAACACGATAAAATTGCCCCCGAATTATACACCAAGCATTCAGTTAATAAAGGACTTCGTGATATTAATGGTAATGGCGTTGTTACGGGTCTTACAAATATTTCAAAAATTGTGGCAAGTAAAATAGTTGACGGAGTAAAAGAGCCGTGTGACGGCGAGCTCTGGTACCGTGGCTACAAGGTTCAGGATTTAATAAATAACTTAGGCGAAGATGAATTGGGTTTTGAAAAAATAGCATATTTATTACTTCTTGGTGAAATGCCTACAGAAGAAGAGGAAAAAGAATTCAGCAAGCATATAGGCGATTTAAGATGTTTGCCACAGAATTTTACACGTGACGTTATAATGAAAGCACCTACTGCTGATATAATGAATTCTATTACAAGAAGCATTTTAACACTTGCTTCTTATGATAAACAGGCACTTGATACGTCAGTAGATAACGTTTTAAGGCAGTGCATTCAGCTTATTGCAGAATTCCCGCTTTTAGCAATTTATGCTTATCACGCTTATAATTATTCTGAGCTTCAGGAAAGTATGATTATTCATCGCCCTGACCCTGAGCTTTCAACGGCAGAAAATCTTCTTATGATGCTTCGTCCTGATAAAAAATATACTAAGACTGAAGCAAAGGTTTTAGATACTGCATTAATTCTTCATATGGAGCACGGCGGTGGTAATAACTCAACCTTTACAACAAGAGTTGTTTCGTCTGCTGGGTCTGATACTTATTCAACAATAGCGGCTGCTATGTCTTCATTAAAAGGACCAAAGCACGGTGGTGCTAATATTAAAGTTATGGAAATGATGGATAATATAAGAGCCAACGTAAAGGATATAACAGATAAAGAAGAGGTAAAAGCATACCTTACCAAAATCATAGATAAAGAAGCTTTTGATAAAAAAGGTCTTGTTTATGGTATGGGTCACGCTGTGTATTCTCTTTCTGACCCGAGAGAGCGTGTTTTCAGAGGCTACGTTGAAGCACTTGCTAAAGAAAAGGGTAGAGAAAAGGATTTAATTCTTTATGAAAATATTGAAGAGTTGGCGCCAATATTAATTTCACAAAAGCGTAAAATATATAAGGGTGTAAGTCCTAACGTAGATTTTTACAGTGGTTTTGTTTATGATATGCTCGGTATTCCAGAGGAGCTTTATACAGCTATTTTTGCTATTGCAAGAATTGTAGGATGGTCTGCACACAGAATTGAAGAATTAGTTTGTGCTGATAAAATTATAAGACCATCATATTTAAGTATTATGGAAGAAAATTAAGTTTACTAATATATTTTGGCAACTACGTTTATATTGCCGTTTGCGGTTGGTAGCTGTGAAATGCTCGGCGGTAACGGAATTTTATGTGCTGTACCAGTAGAAAAAGCTTACAAGATATGATATAATGAGAGTGCATATTTAATATGCACTCTATTTTTTTAAAAAACGTGGGTGACAAAAATGCTTTATAAAAAGAATTCAGAAAAAACCTTAAGCAAAGAACTCTTTAAAAATCCTACAAGCGAATACAGGGGAACACCTTTCTGGGCTTGGAATGATTACTTGACAAAAGAAGAACTCGAAAGACAAATTGAAGTTTTTAACGAAATGGGTCTTGGCGGTTTTCATATGCACGTAAGAACAGGTCTTAAAAATCAATATTTAAGCGAAGAATTTATGGGACTTGTTAAAGCTTGTGTTGAAAAAGCAAAAGATGAAAAAATGCTCGCATGGCTTTATGATGAGGACCGTTGGCCATCTGGTGCTGCAGGCGGTCTTGTTACAAAGGATGAAAAATACCGTGCAAGATGTCTTCTTTTTACAACAGAGAAGGATGGCGAAGCAACACAGAATAATGATTCAAGAGCAGAGGGTGGAAGAACAGGTAATGGTAAGCTTCTTGCTTGCTATGACGTTGTTTTAGATAAAGATGGATACTTAGAAAGCTATAAAAGAATAGATGAAAATGATGAAGCAAAGGGTACAAAATGGTATGCTCTTTTAGAAATCCATGGCAAAAGCTCCTGGTATAATGACCAGGCTTATTTAGATACATTAAGTGTAGATGCAGTTAAAAAATTCATAGAAGTTACTCACGAAAAATATAAAGAAACAGTTGGCGAAGAATTTGATAAAACTGTTCCTGCGATTTTTACAGACGAACCACAATTTACAAGGAAACAGGTTTTTGACAATTCTTTTGATACAGAAGACGTTTGTATGCCTTGGACCGACAAGGTAGAAGAGCTTTATAAAAAAGCATATAATGCAGATATTTTAGATACACTTCCTGAAATTTTCTGGGATTTAAAAGACAGTAAGGCTTCTATACATCGTTACAGATATCACGATTTTATTGCAGAATTGTTTGCTCAGTCTTTTGCAGATACAGTAGGTAACTGGTGTGGCGAAAATAATATTGCTTTAACTGGTCATATGATGGAAGAGCCTACTTTAGAAAGCCAGACTGCAGCATTAGGTGAAGCAATGCGTTCTTACAGAGGCTTCCAGCTTCCTGGTATAGATATGCTTTGTAATTTAAGAGAGTTTACAACTGCAAAGCAAGCTCAATCTGCAGTTCATCAGTTTGGTTATGAGGGCATTCTTTCAGAGCTTTATGGTGTAACTGGCTGGGATTGTGATTTCAGAACATATAAATATCAGGGCGACTGGCAGGCAGCTCTTGGTATTACAGTAAGAGTACCACATCTTTCATGGTATTCTATGGCTGGTGAAGCAAAGCGTGATTACCCTGCTTCAATTTCATATCAGTCACCTTGGTGGAAACAATACTCTGCGGTTGAGGACCATTTTGCAAGAGTAAATACTGCTCTTACCCGTGGCAAACCAATTGTTAAGGTTGGTGTAATTCACCCTGTTGAAAGCTTCTGGCTTCATTGGGGCCCGAATGATAAATCTGCTATTTTCCGTGACAGCTGTGATGAAAAATTCCAACAGCTTACAAATTGGCTTATTGAGGGTAGCATAGACTTCAACTTCATTTCAGAATCACTTTTCCCTACACTTTGCGAAAAGGGTGGCAACCCAATTAAAGTTGGTCAAATGGAATATGATGCTATTGTTGTGCCTGCTTGTGAAACCTTGAGAAGTACAACATTAGAACGCCTTGAAGAATTCAAAAATAAAGGCGGTAAGCTTATTTTCTTAGGTGCAGCACCTAAATATTGTGATGCAGTAGAGTCAAATCGTGGTAAAGAGCTTTTTGAAAGAAGCATTAATGCTGAGTATTCTCAGGCTGCAGTTTTAACAGCTCTCGATGAAAACAGAACTGTTACACTTCGTTTTGCAGATGGCTATCTTGCAAACAATCTTCTTTATCAATTTCGTCAGGATAATACTTGTAAATGGCTCTTTGTTGCACATTCAAAAGAACCAAAGAATAAGGATACCGACAGAGGCGAGGATGTAAGAATTACTGTTGAGGGTGAATACATAGTAACTGTTTGTGATACACAGAATGGTGAAGAATATCCTGCAGACGTAACGTATGTTAACGGAAAAACAGTTATTTCTGAGCATATTTATGGTTATGATTCATTCCTTTATAAATTAGAGGAGGGTATAAAAGAAAACGTAATCAGCAAAAAAGAAAACAAAGAAGAGATTTTTGACACACCTTATTATGTTGATTACGAGCTTTCTGAAGAAAACGTGCTTCTTCTTGATATGGCTGAATATAAATTAGAAGGCGATGAGGAATTCAGCAAAAAAGAAGAGATTTTAAGACTTGATAATATTTTAAGAGAAAGACTTAACTTGAGAGAACGTGGCGGTGCAGTTGTTCAGCCTTGGGTTTATGGCGAAAAAGCGCTAATTACAAAGGTAACTCTTAAATATACGTTCCATAGTGAAATTGATTACAGCGGTGCAGTTTTAGCTCTTGAAGATGCAGATAAGGCTGAAATAATCTTCAATGGTAATCCTGTAAAAAATGAAACAATTGGTAATTTTGTGGATATTTCTATTCTTAAAGTTAAGCTTCCTGATATTGTAAAGGGCACAAATATTTTACTTGTTACATATCCATTCGGTGAATCAGCTAACTTAGAGTCAATGTATATTTTAGGTGAATTCGGCGTTAAGGTAATGGGTAGAAATGCATCTGTTGTTGCATTACCAGAAAAACTTTACTTTGGTGATATTGTAAATCAGGGCTTACCTTTCTTTGGTGGTAATATTACTTATAAAATTCCTGTTACAGTTAAAAATAATCACCTTGAGGTTTGTACTTCATTCTATCGTGGTGCACTTATTACTGCTTCGCTCGATAAGAAAGAATTTGGTAAAATTATTTACCCACCATATAAAGCAGAAACAGATGCTGAAAATGGTGAGCACATTCTCTCACTTAAGATTTATACAAACAGATTTAATCAAATGGGCTCTGTTCACCTTTTAGATAAAGAGGAACGTTGGCAAGGACCTGATGCTTGGAGAGGTAAAGGTAACAGATGGTCTTACGAATATGTTTTCAAAAGAACAGGTATTCTTAAAACACCAGAAATAAGGAGCTAAAAAAATTGTGAAGCAGATATTTTTTCTGCTTCACATTTTTTGCTTTTGGTCGAAAATAATAAAAAACTTGACAAATTTTTGTATATGTAGTATTATCTCTGTGAATTAGTTACAAAATTGTAACTATTTGAATGGAGAGAAAATATGACTAAAAAATTTATTTCTATAATTTTGACGTTGATTTTAATCATAAGTTCATTTTCTGTTTTGGGTGTAACTGCGACAGCTGCCCAAGATGTTAAATTCTCATATAATCCTGCATTAGCTCTTAGCTATGCTGAAAGGAACTGGAATAACGGCGTAGGTCTTTGTGCTGATTTTGCTTCTAAATGTATTCAGGCTGGCGGCATAAATGTTTATAAACCAAGATGTGTTGATTTATATAGAGAACTTAATGGTACCTATGGTACTTCTTATAAACTTACATTGACCCGTGGAAATAAGGGTTCAATAAAAATGTCTGATAATGCAGGTAAGCTTGCTAAGGGCGATTTGATTTTCTATTTTTGTAACGCTTGCAGAAGCTTTGAGCATGTAGTTATTTGCAATGGTGCGAATATCTGGGGTTACGCTCAGGATTACGCTCACAACAAGGCACACAATGGTAAAAAGCAAACTTATACATATTATCATTGTGGTCAGGATAACTGGACTATGTATTCAATTCACTTTGATGAAGGCGAAAAGCTTTACGGTGACAGAACTAATGTAGTTGCACCAAAAATCAATTTTTTGAAAAATGGTGGTGACGGAATAGTTATAAAGTGGAATGCTATTTCTGGTGCGGATAGCTACAGAGTTTATCGTAAAACAACTAACGGCAGTTGGGAATACGTAGGTCAGACAAGTAAGCCTTCAACAACAGATAAAAAAGCAAAAAATGCAACAAAGTATTATTATACTGTAAGAGCTGTGGATAATAATGTTCTGAGTCAGTATTATGGTGGTGAAGAAATCTATTCGATAGGTGCACCAAAACCATCAATATATAATAGAACAGGCGTAAAAATAAAGTGGGCAACTGTTTCTAAGGCAGATGGCTACATAATTTATCGTAAAAATGCTGAGAATAAATACGTAAGAATCGGCAAGGTGAAGGGCGGTAGCAAGAACTCGTTTGTTGATACCAACGTAACGTCAGGTGTAAAATACTCATATATAGTAAAGGCTTATGATGGTTCTCAAAAAGGTGCTTATGTAAAAAAAGGTGTAAGTATAGTGTATCTTGAAAATCCTTCATATGTCTCAGCTTCAAATGTAGCCGATGGTGTTCAGATTTCGTTCTCTTCAGTGGCTGGTGCTGAAAGATATAGAGTATACAGAAAAGTTAAAGGTGAAAAAAGCTTTACAGCTTTAGGCTATACAACAAGCACATCATTTTTAGATACAACCTGTGTTAATGGAACAGATTATATTTATTCAGTGAAAACAGTTTACAAGAAAACTGGCAGTTATTATAAAACCAAAACAATTGAACACAGATGTGTAAGATAAATAAAAAACTCACATTGGGAATTTCCAATGTGAGTTTTTATATAGTTTAATAATTATAATACAAAGAATGCACAGCTACCAGGATTTAATGTTACTTTACCAGAAACTGTTTCGCCTTTAAGCTCAGGAAGCTCATCATTTTCACCTAAAGTTAATGGTTTGCCATTAAGAGTCATAACTCTTGAACGGAGTTTACCCTGACCCTCGAGAACGTAAGCCACAGCTTCTTTTGGTAATTCAACGTCTGTTGTATCAGTTCTTGAGTTATTAATTACAAGATAAACTAAGCCGTCTTTGCCGTCTTTTCTTGAATGTGCATAAACGTGAGCACCTTCACGGATTTCTTCACCTGTTGCATAAACTTCTTTACCCATAAGTCTGTTCCAGAGAAGAACTGCAAAGTAGTTAGGTCTTGGTAAGAAGGTGCCATGCTCTAAGAAGCCATAAGCAGATGAAGCAAGAGTATTGTGGAAAATAATACCATCGGTAACAGTTGAGAATTCGCCGAGCTCGTTAAGAGTTCTTGGAACATCTAAATAAGTCGGAGCCCATGTGTTACCACCGCAACCAGCGTCACCAGACTCTGTAACCCACATCTGACCACCAGGAACGTATCTGTTACGACGATCAATATATTGCCTTGCACAAGAAGCGGCAGTTGCTAAATATTGCTCTGTAAGACAAGCTGATTCTGGCCAGTGACCACCCATAGCAGCACCACGCTCTGAAACGCCGTTGTAGTAGTGGTAGCTGAAAACGTCCATTTTAACCTTTTGGTCGCCTAAAAGCTCTTCAGTAGTAACCATTTCTAATGCTGATGCAATACCGCCACCAGCCTGGTCCATATCAATATTAAAGAGATTTATATCACCAACTGTGCAAGGACCAACAAAAAGACAATCAGGATAATTCTCTTTAAGCCAAGCACCGAAAATATCGTGGTCACGAGCGTGGTCCTCTGCAGTATAGCCTTCAGGGAGACCACTCATAACCATCATATTGGGTTCATTTGTGAATTCTGCAGCAGAAATCGGCACGCCATATTCTTTTGAGAATGAAAAAATGAGTTCTGCCTGCTCTAATGGATATGGTTCATCTGCTTTATGAATACCAGGGCAGTTAGCAACAGAAAGTAATAATTTACCGTCAATAGCTTTTACAAATTCAAGAACGCCAATCCACTGTTCTTTTGTTAAAAGATTCTGGAAGCCTTCAGGAACTTTGCCGTTACAGTGACCATCAAAGTCATAATATGTTTTATTAGCCCAAGTACCAGAAACACGTACCCAAGCAGTGCCGAGCTCTTTAGCCATTTTACGAAGGCGAGGGTTATAAAGGTCAATAGGGTCATACCATTGTTGTAAGTTACCCATATCCTGCCAGTTAGTAATTACAGGGAATTCTTCAGTACCATCAACCTGTGCATCTGTGTATGCAGTCCAGAAAGTACCGCCTGTAACTTCGGTCATTTCGACGTTGTATGAAACTAATCTTTCATCCATTTCACGCATTTTTTCAAGACCTGAAGCCTTGAGCTTAACAAATTCTGCCATAATTTTCACCTTGTTTTTTATATTTTTGTTTATATTATACATAATTGTTTAAAGTGTGGCAAGTGGTAAAAAGAAACATTTATAATTTGTTAAAATTTATTTTTTCTGTGCAAAAAGGGTTGTTGAACTATAAAAAATTTGATAAAATAAAAAGGTAATTTAAGAATTCTTAATTTGTATTAAGATTATATATTTTATAGGAGGTTTAGCCTATGGATTTATCTTTCTCATATTTCTGGGAGCAGATGATGTCAAATCCGCTTCTTTTAATGGCGGTTGTGTTAACGTTAGGTGTTATTTTAGTTAACGGTTGGACGGATGCTCCTAATGCTATCGCAACCTGTGTTGTTACACGTTGTCTCTCACCAAGACTTGCAATTCTTATGGCGGCGGTCTTTAACTTTTTAGGCGTGTTTATAATGAGCCTTGTTAATGCGACTGTTGCCCAGACTATTACAAAAATGGTGGATTTTGGCACGAATTCGCACGAAGCAATAGTAGCTTTAAGTGCGGCACTTTTTGCTATTGTTCTCTGGGCAATATTAGCCTGGGTATTCGGTATTCCTACAAGTGAAAGCCATGCTTTAATAGCCGGTCTTACTGGTGGTGCTATTGCACTTCACGGTGGGCTTTCGGGCGTTAATGGTGCAGAGTGGGTTAAGGTTATTTATGGACTTGTTATTTCTGTAATTTTAGGTTTCTTGTTAGGCTTTGTTATTTGTAAAATTGTAGTTATTATTTTCAGAAATATTCAAAGAAGTAAAACAGAAACATTCTTCCGCTTTGCTCAGATAGGCGGTGCTGCAGCAATGAGCTTTATGCATGGCGCTCAGGACGGGCAGAAATTTATGGGTGTTATACTCCTTAGTATTTTACTTATTAACGGTCAGAGTGCTGATAACGTGAGTGTTGAAATGCCAATCTGGTTAATGGCTGTTTGCTCTATTGTAATGGGTGTAGGTACTTCGATAGGTGGTAAAAAGATTATTAAATCTGTTGGTATGGATATGGTAAAGCTCGAAAAATATCAGGGCTTTTCGGCAGACCTTGCAGCATCTGTTGCACTTTTAATAAGCTCAGTTTTCGGTATTCCTGTTTCAACAACACACGCCAAAACAACTTCAATTATGGGTGTTGGTGCAGTAAGAAGAATTTCTGCTATTAACTTTTCAGTAGTTAAAGAAATGGCAGTTACCTGGATTTTAACATTCCCGGGTTGCGGACTTATAGGATTTATAATGACAAAAATATTTATGGCAATATTCTGATTTTAATTTGTGAAAGGAAGTAAAAATTATGGGTAGTAAACAGGATAAATTTTATTTTAATAATTTTTTAGAGGCAACTGATTGTTGTGTTAATGCAGCAAAATATTTAAAGGAATGCTTCGATAATTATGACGTTAACAATTTAAAAGATAACATTGTAAAAATGCACGAGTTCGAGCACAATGCAGACGGTGTTCACCACGCTATGACAGAGGCTCTTGCTAAAGCATTCGTTACACCTTTAGACAGAGAAGATATTGCAGAAATAAGTGCTAATATTGATGAGGTTGCCGACACAATAGAAGAGGTTTTACAAAGACTTTACGTTGACGAAGTAAAAGAAATCCCACAAAGCTTTAAGGAGTTTGCTGGTAAAATAGTTGAATGCTGTGAGATTATGAAAAAAGTATTCATTGAATTACCAACGTTCAAAAAGCCTAAGAAATTAAAAGAAATGATTTTAAATCTTGGTGCACTCGAAGAAGAGTGTGATAAGCTCTATTTAGAGGGAACTCTCAATATCCGTAAAGAAAACGACGACGTTCTCTTAATTATTGCTTTAAGAGATACGCTTTATAAATTAGAACGTTGTGCCGACGCTTGCGAGCACGTTTGTGATACGATTGAATTGATTGTTATGAAGAATACTTGATTTAATTCGGAATTAAATAGTAATCTGATTATAAAAAATAAAACCACCGATGAATTGAAATTAACAATTTATCGGTGGTTTATTCTTTTACGAATTTAATAATGTCTTGTACTTCGCAATCGAGGGCGTAGCAAAGAGCATCAAGAGTTTTGGTGTTTATTGCTTCGCCTTTTTTCATTCTGTGAAAAGTGTTGGCAGAAAAACCTTGCTTGAAAATAAGGTTGTATTCCGTAACACCTTTTTTAAAAAGCGTTTCATAAAATGGTTCGTAACTAATCATTTTTTATCACCATTTTAATATTATCATACTTAATATCTTGACTATACTTAAAATATTGAGTATAATTGTCGTGTTAAGAGTAATAAATATAATTTTTATTGCAATTAAAGAAAAAATATGATAAACTAAAAAATGCCAAACAAATCTTAATAACAAAAAAGGTATGCCTTTATTTTTTTATAAGGGTTACTCCTCTTTTTTCCCTTTTGCAAATCAACCTGAAATTGGTAAAAGCGCAATTCCACTTGATTTGCAATGGGGTTTACCTTTTGTGATTAAGATTTGTTTGGCGACAATCGGAGTTGCGTTTTTCAGTGCGACTGCTTCGGTGGTCGCACTTTTTGTTTTTATAAGGAGATTTATGTACAACTCATTTTTAAAATATTTACTGAAAAATTCACCGGATGAAACACTTTCAAAGACCGGCTCAAAAGTCAGAAAATGTCTTAACCCTGTTATAAGATTTGCAATTCCGTTTACAACAAAAACAAAGCTTAAAATTCTTCGTAGTGCCGAGATGCCTGAAGGTCCGGTTGTTTTTGTAAGTACACACGGGTTTAAAGAAGATATTGTTGATGCGGTAGTTATTGCAAAAAAGCAAACCTACATTTTAATTGGTAGTCTTTCGCAGATTTTTCACCATTTTGACGGAGTTACATCGTGGCTTAATGGTGTAATTCTTGTGAACAGGTCAGAAAAGTCGAGTCGAGTTGCTTCAAAAGATAAAATGAAAAGAGCTATTGAAATTGGCTCAAGTATTTTAATGTTCCCCGAAGGCACGTGGAACAAATCACCAAATTACTTAACAAGTGGTTTGTTTTCAGGATTTTATGATGTTGCAAAAGCAACAAATACACCAGTTGCTTTGATTGCCACACACCGTGAGGGCAAATATGTTTACGGTATTTTAGACGAAGCATTTGATGTTTCAGAAATGACCAGAGAAGAAGCCACAGAATTTTTAAAAGAACGAATGGCAACCTTAAGGTACGAAATGCTTGAAGAATTTTCTAAAGAAAAAAGAGAAAATTTACCATTCGGACAAGAAGCAACTGATTATTGGAAAAAGTACATAGATGACTTGATGGCAGAAGTTGAGTTTTATGACTACGAAGAAGAATTGTACACAAAGTTTGTAGATAAAACCATAACCACATACGAAATGGCATTTGAGCATTTAGAAAATTTAAAACTAAATAAAAACAACGCGTTTTTGTTTGATAAGAGATTGATATAGGAGAAATAATGAGTACAGAAGATTTTCGCCCACTTCCACTACTTAGAGAGTTGTTATTAAAAGAAGAAAAAATAGTAGAGTATTACAACAAAAAGCATAAGTACAAATTTGAAAATAATATTCCATTGAAGGGTTTTAAATTCAGAAGTAAAATTCACCCGATATTATTAAAGTTGGTAGAGTTAAACAGGAAATATGTAGAGAAACAAAATCTTACAATTTTAAAAGATTTAAGAGAACAAGGTGAAAGACCTGTTATTTTTTGTTACACACATATTTGTCTTTATGATTTTCAAATTTTTTGTGAAGCAATAAGAACTCACCACTATGTATTAGCTGGTGACCCCGATACAATGTATCGTTCTTTCGATGGTTTTTTATTTACTTTAAATGGTGCAGTTTTTTGTGATACTAATTCAAAGCAGGACAGATTTATAGCAACAGAGCGGGCAAAAGAAATTTTAAGAAAAGGTGAAAATTTAACTATTGCACCTGAGGGAGTATGGAATATATCTGGTAATTTATTAGTGCTCCCGTTGTATTCAGGTGCTATAAAAATTGCTATGGAAACAGGCTGCGATATTGTTCCGGTTGGTGTAGCTCAAGATGGAAAAAACTTCTTTATAAATATAGGTGAGAATTTTAAAGTTATACCAAATAATGCGTTTCAGGCAGTTGACGAGTTCAAACTGTTCGAAGAACAAAAAAAAGAAGATTTGCGTAACACTTTAGCAACTTTAAAGTGGGAAATTATTGAACAAGGTAGTGTGCTAAAAAGAGACTCTTTAGGTGATTATGAAACTGAATATAAAAAGTATGTTTCTGAAATATTAGATGAATGGAAAAACCCGAAAACAAAAGAAAATTATTATTCAGAAGAACTTGTAAAACAAAGAACATTCAAACCTAAAAATGTAACTACATACAAAATGGCATTTGAACATTTAGAAAAGATTAAACCAAACAAAAACAACGCGTTTTTGTTTGATAAGAGGTTGATTTAGAACGAAAAATTTACTCCCACAATCGTAGGGGCTGACCTGTGGTCGCCCGCGAGTGGTGGAGCAAATTAAATTTTAAAATCAACCAATTGAGAGTAAAAAAAGTTTATGCAAATGTGTACCTCTCTTCGAAGAGTGGCAGGCGTAAAAAATAAACTCATCCGTTCATTTGTGGTGTGTTTAAATAGCGAAATTTAAAATATGAGGAGCAGAAAAATGACAACAGAAAAAGAATTAACCAGCTACCCGTCTATTGACAAGCCGTGGCTTAAATACTACAGCGAAGAAGCAAAAAATGCAAAACTCCCTGAATGTACAATTTACGAGTACCTTTGGGAAAACAACAAAGACCATTTAGACGATGTTGCACTCATTTATTTTAACAGAAAAATCACATATAAAG
>SVOI01000058.1 GCA_015066465.1 Oscillospiraceae bacterium | reverse complement strand
TCTCAAGAGGACGAAAGAGCCCTCTTATAAGAGGACAAACCGCCTACCGCTGTAGATTCACCTTATTTCTTCTACATATTACCACAAACTTAAATAAATTTCAACAAAATTCAATATTTACACGCTTTTTCCTATTGTATTTTTATAAAAAAAAGAGTATATTTATTAGGTATTGTGTATTTTATTAAAAATTGGTGGTGACGAAATGACTAAAAAGGAAAAAGCAGTAGAAATTTGTAAGCTTTTAAAGGTAGATTACCCCGAAGCAATTTGCCAATTAAATGCAGAAACGCCTTTTCAGTTACTCGTTGCAACAAGGCTTTCTGCACAGTGTACTGATGCAAGGGTTAATTTAGTAACACCCGATCTTTTCAAGAAATACCCAACAGAAAACGAACTGTCTGAAGCAGACATTAAAGATGTTGAAGATTTAATTCATTCCTGTGGATTTTACAGGGCAAAGGCAAAAGATTTAGTCGGTATGGCAGAAATGGTTAAAACGAAATACAATGGAGTTTTACCTGACACTATTGAAGAATTAACCTTGCTCCCTGGTGTTGGCAGAAAAACTGCAAATTTAATTGTGGGTGACGTTTACAAAAAACCAGCCGTTGTTGCTGACACTCACGTTATAAGAATTACTAATCTTTTAGGTCTTGTAAACTCTAAAGACCCTAAAGCTGTAGAATTGGAACTTAAAAAAATTCTTCCACCTGAAGAAAGCAACGATTTTTGTCACAGAATTGTTTTACACGGCAGAAAAATCTGCATAGCCAGAAGACCTAAATGTGACGAATGTATATTAAGTAGAATTTGTAAATACAACAAAGATAACAAGAAGGATAAAAAATGATTAAAAGATTAATTTCACTCTCGCTCTCTTTAATAATGGTAGTAACACTATTTTCTGGTTGCTCACTTTTTAAAAATGCAGAGTTTCATATAGGATTTATTGACGAAATAGAGTCACTCGACCCACTAAAAGCCACAGGAGATGCAGAAACAATGTCTGCTGCCAACTGCTTTGAGGGACTTTTAAAATTCAATCAGAATGGCGAAATTGTCCTTTCGGGTGCTACAAAATATGCCATAAGTGGTGACGGTCTCACCTACACGTTTTCACTCAACCCAAAAGCAGTGTGGTACGTAGCAGAACTTAACGAAGGCATTTTAAATGGAACTGATTTTGATTCAAGAGTTACTGCACACGACTACGTTTACACTATAAAAAAGGTAATTAAAGAAAAACTCAAGGGCTACGAAAACTACTCTTATATAAGAGGCGTTAAAGAATATTACGAAGGCGTTGGCGACTTAGACTCAATTTTAGTTACTGCGCTTGACGATTTTACGTTAGAGATTATTTTAGTGGAGCCTCACTCAGAAATTTTGAGCACGTTAGCAGAGAGCTCGGGTGCACCATCAAGCGAAAACTTTATGTCACTTGCAGAGGGTGTTTACGGCACAACTGCTTCTACAATTATCTGTAACGGACCTTATTATGTTGCCGAATGTAACAAAGGCAAAACATTAGTATTAAAAAGAAACCCAAAATATAAAGGCAGAAGCAGAGCCGAAAATGCACAAATTAATTTCAAACTTGAAAAAGCACAAAAGAACGTTGTTGCAGGCTTTGCTTCTAACAGTTATGATATTCTTTTAACAGACAGTGCAAACAGAATTGAAAACCCTAACGGTAAAATCTCCCCTGTTACAAATACAGTGTGGGGTATTGTTTCAAACTGTTCAAAAGAAATAATGAAAAATGAAAATTTAAGAAAGGCACTTCTTTCTTCTATTGATTACTCGGTTATTTCTACACCAAGGTTTGCAACTGGTATTGCAACTGGTGTTGTAGCTCCAGACTATCTTGTTACAACAAGACATTACAACGTTTATTCAGTTGATAACGTCGGCTTTGACTCAAGTGTTGACAAAGCAAATGAATATATGGTTTTAGCTTCAACACAAATTAAAGAAGCAATTAACCTTACGATTTACGTTCCCGACTCACTTGAAAACTCAATGAAAATAATATGTGATGGCTGGAAAGACCTTTTTGGTTCAAATATTTCAACAACAATTGTTACTTTTGACCCGAACGATTATGAAACAGTAATTGAAGAAAACAATTATCATCTTGCTATTTTGCCTATTGTTTCAGAATCTTCAACAGCTGTTTCAGTTTTACGTAGCATTCATTCTGCACCTTGTCACTTTACAGATAACGCTTATGAATCACTATTAAGAGCAACTGAGGTTTCTTTAAAAGAACAACAAAAAGCAACTGCTATTAATGAATGTGAAAAATACATAGTTTCAAGTGGTGTTGTTGTACCTCTCTATTTAGCATCAAGCGATATTTACTTAAATGATGGTGTTACCGGTATTTATAACACTACTGCTAAAAATGCTGTTTACTTTAATTTAGGAGATAAAAAAAGTGCAAACTAAAACAACTTTTCAAAAAATATACTTTTACGTTTCTCTTATCATTGTTCTTTCGCTATTTGTTTTAATCTTTTGCCTTTCACACCAGAGCGGTGAAGAGTCTACTGAAACAAGTGGTTGGTTCACTTCCCTTTTAAATTTTATATTCCCGTTTGAGCTTACAGAAGATTTCGTAAGAACAATGGCACATTTTTCTGAATTTGCCTGTCTTTCGTTTTTTATGAATAATCTTTTTGTTTCTTACAAAGAGAAGCTCACCCCTGTCTTTGCTTGTGCATTATCATTTTTCTATGCAATAACCGATGAAATCCACCAGATTTTCGTTCCTGGCAGAGCGTGTCAGTTTTTAGATATGATGGTTGACCTTGCAGGAATTGTGTCAGGTATGTTCGTGTTTACGATACTATATCTATTAACAAACAAACTGATAAACAAAAAAGTGCTGAGTGCTGAGTGCTAAGTGCTGAGTTGTGGAAGCCCTACGGGCTTGATTATAATTATATTGAATAAAAACAACAAAATTCTATCATTTAAAGTTTATAGTAAACTGAAAATGATAGAATTTTTTTCGTATTAAATATTTATTATAATAGCGTCGCAGACCCGAAACTCAGCACTCTGCACTTTGCACTCAGCACTAATTCATCGCCCAAGCAACGTATTAATCTCCGCCTCAGTACCCTTCGCCCAATCGTACTGCTCCATATATTTACCAAAATACTTTGTGCCGTCCTTTGTATTCACTAAGTCATAGTAATCGCAGGCGAAGGTTGTTTTATCAACACTTCGCTGGTTACGGCTATCAATAAGCATTTCTGAAATACCAGCTTCTTCAAGAGTAGTTCTCAATGATTTTAAAACCTTTCTGAAAAGTGACTGAACGGTTTCGTTGTATTCTCTGCCTTCCCAGAGAATGCTTACAGCCTGTTCTGTACTTACTGTACCGCCATTTCTGTCAATAAGAAGCGCTAAAAGCTCTTTAGATTTTGCACTTGAAAATGTGAGAGACTTGCCATCAACAAAAACATCAAAATAACCGAATGTTTTAACAAAAATATGACTTGTAACCTCAACGTCTTTAATAAGTAAAGCCTTGTCATAAGCTTGTCTTATTCTTTCAGGCTCATAAGGTTTTAAAACGTAGTCAACTGCATCTGCCTTAAACGCTTCAAGAGCATATTCAGAATATCCTGTTGCAAAAATGATTCTTGTATTTTTAGAGGTTTCTTTAATTCTTCTTGCAAGTTCAATTCCCTTAATAACTGGCATTTCAATATCTAAAAATGCAATATCCACCTTATTACAAGCCACAAAACCCAAAGCCTCTATTGGATTATTGAATTTTACAATATCATCTGTAATGCCAACTTCTCTGCAGGTGTCTTCAAAATCTTCCAATGCAAGAAATTCATCATCTACTGCCATTATTAACATTCTTCTAACCTCGTTTCATCATTTTTAGGAATTTTAACAAGAACCTTAGTGCCTACGCCAACTGTACTTTCCACCTCAACAGTAGCTTTCAGCATTTCTTTTAGTCTTGTTTTTATATTACTCACGCCAACGTGTGAACGTTCATCGTTTTCATCTGGCTTCTTATTAACATCAAATCCGACGCCATCATCTGTAATATCAACGTAGAAAAATTCTTCATCGTCATAAGTTTTAATCGTAACTGTACCGCCCTCAGGCTTCTGGTTTATGCCGTGCTTAATAGCGTTTTCTACTATCGGCTGAATTGTAAGTGGTAAAATTACAAAGTTCTTACAACCAATATCGTAAACCACATTAAGTCTGTTACCAAAACGATGCTTTTCAATATCAGTATAGTTAGCAACGTGGTCTAATTCTTTTTCTACGGGCAACGGTGTTTTTTGGGTCAAAGAGTCCATATTTGCTCTTAAATACTTTGAAAACTTAACAACAACCTGTTCTGCAGTTTTCGGGTCTTTTTTTATAAGATATTTAATAGTATTAAGTGCATTATATAAAAAGTGTGGCTTAATCTGACTTAACATAAGCCTCATATTTATATCTGCCAGCTCTTCCTTTAACTCTGCTGCATGCATTTCAGCAACATAAGCTTCACCTATTCTTACAATCTGAACCAAAAGAACTATAAGAATAAATACAGTACCTGCCACTGGGAAAACAAACTCAACGTTTTTAGAAATATAACCGTTAATGAAATAATTATCTACAACAAGACTTGCCATAAGAATACACGTCGCAATTAAAAATGGTACTGAAAAACGTTTTTTCTTTGCAACTTCAACTGAGATTTTATAAATAAGATAAATATCTATTACGTAAGATACAGCCTGCAAGAACATATAATTTGCAGAGTCATAAATAATTTCAGTTACAAATTGTGGTACAAATACACATACTAAAAATAATCCTGAAACAAACACCATAAAATTATCTGAAATTTTAAGCTTCAAAGACCTTGATATGTGCATAAGAAGTGCCAGTTTTATTATATATGTAGTAGCATATATAAACGAAAGAATTATTTCATAACTTAACCCAAAGAAGAAGTAATTTGCAACCAGATAGCCATTGCCACTTATCAAAACTCTGAACATAAATGTCAAGCACAACAGAACGAGCCAGAAAAAACGGCTATCTTTAAAAGCTACTATACTGAGTGCTATCATAGAAATCACAAACATAGCAACTATGCCGACAAGGAAAAATCTGAAAACAAGAAGTGCCGTCATATTACTCATATAATGTTCATACTCAATAAGCACTGGTAAAACAGTTATACCACTTGAATACTGACACGAAACTTCGATTATAATTTCATATTCACTATTATCCGAATAATCAAAACTTATAGGATAATTTTTGGTTTGGACATTTGAAAGATTGGTATTTCGTATATCACCTTCCGTGCCACAGTTTGTAGAAACTAAAACTCCATCAACATAAACTCTGTAAGCACCTGGTAAATTAGGTAGCGTAATAACCATATTCTCGCTTGAATTGAGATTTTTTAAAACTTTTCTGTAACTTGCGTAACCGCCACTATTAAGGCGTTCGCCATTTATTTCATAGGTTGTCCAAGCAGAAGGTAAATCAACAGTTAAATCAGGGATATATAATTTATGACCCTCGCTCACCATAAGCTCTTCCCAATAAAACTCCCAATCATCTGTTATATATGTAGCCTTATCGGAAAAAACTGTATATATTGGATTTTCTTTTTCTAATCCTAAATTCATTGCTTCGGCTGCCTTAGGTATAAAATAGTTAGACATCGGAAGCCAGAAAGCAACTAATGCAGTAAGTATAACACTGATTAAAAAAACGGTTATTTTTGTAAATTTAATTTTAAATCTCATATTTTTCTTCATACACTCACCGCCTATTTTATATTATACTACACTTTCCGTATAAAATCAATAAAAATATTCCCGAAACATTTTCGAAACATTCCCGATAATCTATAAAAATTTATTGAAAAAAAGCTTTGAATATGTTATATTTAAAGGTAAGTTTGAAATAATAGATATATAGGAAATAGGTGTTAGGTGTTAGGTGTTAGATGTCAGATATTAGATTATCAGGAAAGTAGGTATTTATATGATTAACAATGAAGAAAGAATTGCAATAATAAATAAACATTTAGAAAATGGTGTAGAAATTCCTTGTTTTGATGGTGTAATAATTGAAGAAGCAGTTAAATTAGAAAAAGGCGTTGTAATTATGCCTAACACTATCCTTTTAGGCGAAACAGAAATTAAAGCTGGCAGTGTTATTGGCCCTAACTCTTATATTAAAAACAGTAAAATCGGCAGTAATACTACACTTAATAATACACAGTGCTATGATTCAATAGTCGGCTCTGATGTTACAGCTGGTCCGTTCGTTCATATAAGACCAAACTGTAATATAAAAGATAACGTTCACATTGGTAACTTTGTTGAAGTTAAAAACTCCACAGTTGACGAAGGCAGTAAATTACCTCATCTTCTTTACGTTGGTGACTCTGACGTTGGTAAAAACGTAAACTTCGGTTGTGGCTGTGTTACTGTTAACTACGATGGTAGAAACAAATCAAGAACCACAGTAAAAGATGGTGCATTCATAGGTTGTAACACTAATTTAGTAGCACCTGTTACTATTGGCGAAAATGCTTTTACTGCCGCAGGCTCTACAATTACAGAAAACGTACCTGACAACGCCCTCTCAGTAGCAAGAGCAAAACAAACCAACAAAGAAAATTGGGTTAATATTAAAAAACCATATAAAAGACAACATCAGGAGTTAAAATAAAAAATGTTTAAATTCGCAAAAACAAAAAGTGCAGGAAACGTAGAATTTTTAATTGTAGGTCTTGGTAATCCAGGCAAAAAATATGAAACCACACGCCACAATGCAGGTTTTATGTGCATTGATAAAATTTCCGACGAAGAGCGTATTGACGTTAAAAAGCTCAAATTCCACGCTCTTATCGGCGATGGATACATAGACTCACACAAAGTAATTCTTATGAAACCACAGACTATGATGAACAACAGCGGTCAGGCTATTAAGGAATGTGCCGACTTCTATAAAATACCTGTTGAAAACATCATTGTAATTTATGATGATATTTCTCTTGAACCAGGTAAATTAAGAATAAGAAGAAAAGGCTCTGCTGGTGGTCACAACGGAATTAAAAGCATAATTTCTCATTTAAGTAGTGAAAACTTCCCGAGAGTTAAAATCGGTGTAGGTGCAAAGCCTCACCCTGATTATGATTTAGTTGACTGGGTTTTAGGCTCTTTCCCTAAAGACCAATTAAAGTCAATAAATGAAGCGTGTGAAAATGCTTATAACGCTATAAAAATTATGTTAAGTGGCGATATTGACGCCGCTATGTCAAAATACAACAGTTGAGGTTAATATGTCTTGTTACTCAAAGCTCTTAAAAAATTCAACTGAATATAATGAGCTTTTAAAGGCAATAAATGCTGATTTGTTGCCATCTGGTGTTACGGGGCTTCCGCCTTCACCAAAAGCACATTTAATACATTCGCTTTGCGAGGATACTTCTCGCAGAGCTCTTGTCATTTTACCGAATGAAGCTACTGCTTCAAGACTTGTAAATGATATAAATGAATTCACTGGTAACGGTAAAAAAGCATACCTTTACCCTGCAAGAGATTATTCCTTTAACTCTTCTGAAGGTCAGTCAAGAGAATTTGAACAAGCAAGAATTAAAACGCTTTGTAAAATTATAAACAACGATTATTCTGTTATTGCCTGCTCTGCAGAAGCAGCGTTACAGCTTACAATACCACCAGAAGAATTAAAAAAGAGAACAAAATTCATTGACCTTAATACAACTATTTCACCCGAAGAGCTTATTTCTGTTTTAGTTTCTGCGGGATTTAAGAGAGCAGATATCGTAGAGGGTCCTGGTCAATTTGCTCACCGTGGTGGAATTGTGGACTTTTACCCTGTCAATTCTGAAAAACCTGTAAGAATTGAACTCTGGGGTGACTCTATTGATAACATCTCAGAATTTGATGCTTCAACTCAACGAAGAACAGACATATTAAAATTCACAGAAATTACACCAGCAACAGAAATTCTTTTTGATAGTGATGAAGCACTGAAAGAAAAGTTAGAAGAATTTTACAACAAGGTTTCTGGTAAGGGCAGTGTAAAAGTAAAACAAAATCTTTTAAAGGATATTGATAGTTTAAGTAGCGGTGTAAGAATCGCTTCGTTAGATAAATATTTGTGTTTAGCATACGAAAAACCTGCTTCAATCTTCGACTTTTGTAAAGGTAATTCGCTTTACATCTGTGAAACTGCAGGTGTAAAAGAGAGTGCTACTAACACCTACAAATTAATGCTTGAAGAGATAAAAGCACAGTTTGAAAACGGCATTTTAACAAAGGGGTTAGACCGCATAACCCTTGATATACATGAGTTTTTTGGACTTTATGAGGGGTGTAAAGCTATTTACCTTGACAGCCTTCCAAGAGGCAGTTTTGACACCCCTGTAAAGACACTTACAACCTTCAACACTCAGCAGTTACCAATTTGGAATGGTACTCTTTCAGTTTTGCTTGACGATTTACGCCCTGCACTGAAAAAAGGTGTTACCTGTATAGTAAATGCTGGTACAGAAAAGGCTGCAAAGGGTCTTGTTGAAGCACTTGAAGCAGAAGATATCAAGGCAATTTATTTAGGTGCTCTTCCATCTGAATTCCCACAGAAAACTGTTAGTGTAACTACTGGTGGTATTTCAAGTGGTTTCACCTACCCTAATGAAAAATTTATGATTTTCACATACGGCAGAGTTACAAACTCTACCAATATGAAGCGCAGAAAATCTTTTAAAGCGGCTGATGTTATTCAGAGTCTTGAAGAATTAACCCGTGGCGATTACGTTGTTCACTCTGTACACGGTATTGGTATTTTTGAAGGCATACAAAAAATGGAAGTCAGCGGACTTATTAAGGACTACATAAAGGTTAAGTACGCTAAGGGCGACACACTTTACGTGCCTGTTACTCAGCTTGACTTGATTTCAAAATACATTGGTCCTAAAGATGAGCAGAAAACGCTTAAGCTTTCACGTCTTGGTGGTCAGGATTGGGAAAAAGCGAAACAACGAGTAAAAGCTTCTGCAAAAAATATGGCAAAAGAGTTAATTCAGCTTTACTCAAAGCGTTTAAAGACAGCTGGTTATCAATTCTCAGAAGATATTGATATGCAGAATGACTTTGAAAGACGTTTTGAATTTGAAGAAACTGAGGACCAGCTTCGCACTATAAGAGAAATAAAAAATGATATGCAAAAGCCACACCCTATGGACAGACTTCTTTGTGGTGACGTTGGTTTTGGTAAAACTGAGGTTGCACTCCGTGCCGCATTCAAATGCATTGCAGATGGCAAACAATGTGCAATTTTAGTACCTACAACAATTCTTGCATTACAGCATTACAATACAATAATGAAACGTTTTGAGGGCTTCCCTATTAATGCCGATATGCTTTCACGTTTCAGAACACCAAAACAACAGACTGAAATTATAAAGAAATTAAAACGTGGTTCTTTAGATATAATTGTTGGCACTCACAGACTTATTTCAAAGGATATCCAGTTCAAGGATTTAGGTCTTATTATAGTCGATGAGGAACAACGCTTTGGCGTAGGTCAGAAAGAAAAGCTTAAAGAGCTCTACCCACAGGTTGACTGCCTTACACTTTCTGCAACACCTATTCCAAGAACTATGAATATGGCTATGTCTGGTATTCGTGATATGTCAGTTATAGAAGAAGCCCCACAGGACCGCTTCCCTGTGCAAACTTATGTTTTAGAGCACGACTGGGGAATTTTAGCTGAAGCAATGAAAAAAGAACTCAGGCGTGGTGGTCAGGTTTATTATCTTCACAACAAGGTTGAAGATATTGAAAGAACTGCTATAATGATAAGAGAATTAATTCCAGATGCTAACATCGGCATAGCACACGGCAAAATGACAGAAGATGCTCTTTCTGACGTATGGCGTTCACTTCTTGAAGGTGAAATTGATATTTTAGTTTGTACAACTATAATAGAAACCGGCGTTGACGTTCCTAATGCTAACACACTCATTATTGAAAGTGCTGAAAATATGGGACTCAGCCAGCTCCACCAGATTCGTGGTCGTGTTGGTCGTTCTTCAAGACGTGGCTTTGCATTTTTAACCTTCAGAAAAGATAAAAATCTTTCTGAGGTTGCAACACGCAGACTCGAAGCAATTAAAGAATACACTGAATTCGGTTCAGGCTTTAAAATTGCTATGCGAGATTTAGAAATCAGAGGTGCTGGTAACCTTTTAGGTGCAGAACAACACGGGCACATGGAAACTGTCGGTTATGATATGTATATGAAAATACTTTCAGAAGCTGTAAGCGAAGAAAAGGGCGAAACACCAAAAGCACTTTCTAAAGAATGTCTTATTGATATAAGAATTGATGCTCACATTCCTGAAAAATATATTGAGAGTCTCCCACAAAGACTTGCAATTTATAAACGAATTGCAGATATAAGAAACGAAGATGATGCATCTGACGTGTTAGATGAGCTTATAGACCGTTTTGGTGACCCTCCAAAGAGCGTAGAAGGTCTTATAAAAATCTCACTTTTAAGAAATACGGCGGCAGATTTGGGTATTTACGAAATAGGTCAGAAAGCCGATAACATTCTGCTTTATTCACAAAGTATTGATATGCAGAGGGTTTCACTTTTAGGTAAATATATGCGTGGCAGAATAATGGTTTCAGCAGGCGTAAAACCTTATATTTCAGTTAAGGTTTTACCAAAGCAATCACCTGTTGATGCTATTAACGATGCTTTAACTGTTATGAAAAAGGACACAGAAAACAAAGGAGAAGATAAAAAATGACTTACACTTACAAAACACAAGGCACTTGCTCAAGAAAAATCACTTTCGATTTAGAAGATGGCATTGTAAAAAACGTTAACTTCGAAGGCGGTTGTAATGGTAACTTAAAGGGCATTTCTGCTCTCGTTGAGGGCAAAGAAGCAGAAGAGGTTATTAAAACTGTTTCAGGCATCACCTGTGGCTTTAAATCAACCTCTTGCCCAGACCAGTTAGCAAAAGCTTTACACGAAGCATTAAATTCATAAAAGAAAGGACTTTTAAATATGAAATATCTTGTTTTAATTGCCGACATTGATGAATTTAACCCTTGCAAAAATTCTTTAGGTGATTTAGTTAAGAAAGAATATAAAATAAAGCATATGCCTGCTTTTGACTTCAGCTACAACAACCACGATGTTACTGCAGTTTGCTTTGGTATTGGTAAAGTTAATGCCGCTATGGGTGCCGCTTTAGCACTTACTATGGGTGAATACGACGGCGTAATCAATACTGGTTGGAGTGGTGCAGTTTCAGGCGTTAAAAAGGGTGAAATTATTGTTTCTGACTCTTGTGTTGAATGTGACTTTGACTTGACACCAATCGGCAGACTTCCAGGGCAAAAACCTGGTCAGGATGAATACATATATAAATGTGATTCAGATTTAGCAAACAAGGTTAAAGCCATTGACGGCTTTACTCACGGAAAGCTTGGTACAGGTGACTTTTTCTTAACAGATAAAGAAAGACGTGACAAGTATAAAGAAATTTTTGATATCAAGGCATTTGATATGGAAAGCGGTGCTTTAGCTGCTGCTTGTTACCTTTTAGGCAAAATTCCTTTTGTAAGCATAAGAAAAATTTCTGACAGTGCAGACGATGTTGCTATTGATGAATATACAAATTCATTAAATAGTGATTTGACTGCGTTTAGTGATATTATATTAAATGTGTTAAACCACATTTAAACTAAGTTTGCCTTTCGGCAAGTGATGTTACTTCGTAGTGAAGTTGTTTCACAGTGATGTTGCACCTTACGGTGCAGTAAATGGCAAACTTAACATCACTGCTTGCAACATCACTTTCGGTTACGAAAACATCACTTTAAACAACGTTTAAAACATCACCAAAAGGAAGTGTTTTATATGGAAAAATCAGATTTGAGACAACGAGCTAAAGATTTAGCCATCAAAATCTTTTCTATTTGTGATAATATTGATACTAAAAAAGGTCGTGGCGTTTTAGTCAATCAGATAATTAGAAGTTCAACATCAATAGGTGCGAATTTACATGAGGCTAATTATGGAGCAAGTAAAGCTGATTTTATAAACAAATTACAGATTTCTTTGAAAGAATGCTATGAAACTGAATATTGGATTGATATGTTACAATCAGCTGGATGCATAACAGATGATATAAAAAGTGAATTATTGCAGGACTGTGGTGTTATCAGACGAATGTTAGTAAAATCTATAACCACGGCTAAGGGTAAAAACTAAGTTTGCCTTTCGGCAAGTGATGTTACTTCGTAGTGAAGTTTCTTCGAAGTGATGTTTTGTCTTCGACAAAGTGAATAGCAAACATTAAACCCTGCCGATTATTACCGACAGGGTTTTTATATTAAGCAAAATCGCCTGAGGTGGCTATTCTGTGGGTAAATCTTAATTAAAATTTACCACCGCCCCTGATTATTGCGAATTTCACTTAATACATCTTATGATAAAAATAAAAATCCGTGAGAAAATTCTCACGGATTTTATATATTTTTTTAATCCTCAAACTTAGAAATAAATTCTTTAGTTCTGTGTGATTTTGGGTTATCAAACACCTCTTCTGGTGTGCCCTCTTCTTCAATTACGCCGTTATCCATAAAAATAACCTTTGAAGAAACGGCTTTTGCAAAAGACATTTCGTGAGTAACAATAACCATTGTCACCTTTTCTTCTGCAAGGCTTTTAATAACCTTTAAAATTTCACCTGTAAGCTCAGGGTCAAGTGCAGAGGTTGGTTCATCAAAGAAAAGAACTTTAGGTTCAAGCATTAAAGCACGAGCAATAGATACTCGCTGCTTTTGACCTCCTGAAAGTTGACACGGGTAACTTTCTTTCTTTTCCGAAAGTCCTACCTTATCAAGTAATTCCCCCGCCTTTGCTTCTATCTCGGCAAAAATTTTTTTCTTATTTTCTTTATAATCTGTTCTTTCCTTAGCAAGAAGTTTTGCTGCCAATGTCAAATTATCATGTACATTATATTGAGGAAAAAGATGAAAATCTTGAAAAACAAGACCAACAAGTCGTTGTTTTTTTCTTCTCTCTGATGCTGATTCTTTACCAAGTGAACCATCAAAGAAAACCTCTCCATCAACAGAAATATATCCACTATCAGGTATTTCTAACTGATTAACACAACGAAGAATTGTTGTTTTACCACTACCAGAAGAACCAATGATGCTTAACACTTCACCTTCTTCTAAGGTAAAACTTACTCCTTTTAAAACCTCGGTCTTGCCGAAGCTTTTTTTCAAATCTCTAACTTCAAGTACAGACATATAAAAGCTCCTCTCAACGTTAGTTTTTATAATAATCCAGTTTCTTTTCTATTTTACCGAATGCAAAAGTCAGCAAACCACTGAATGCAAGATAGAAAATTGCTGTTGTCATAAGCGGCCACAAAAGACCATCTGATTTAATAAATGTCTGACCTGCCCAAATAAGCTCATAAACAGAAATAACTCTTGCAAGAGAAGTATCCTTAACAAGTGTGATTATTTCGTTGCTCATAGGCGGAATTATACTTTTCACAACCTGCATAAGCACAACCTTGAAGAACACCTGGGTTTTGGTCATACCCAAAACCTGACCTGCTTCATATTGCCCCTTTGGTATACTCTCAATACCACCACGGAATATTTCAGAGAAATAACAAGCATAGTTAATCACAAAGGAAACTATAACCGCTACAAATCTTTCCATAACAGTCCAAGAAGCAAGCCATACAATGACTGGATTATTACTACCAGTATTTAGTGCCCAATCAGCTATAAGTCCAGGACCATAAAATATAACTATAAGTTGGAGCATAAGAGGCGTTCCTCTTATAACCCAAATAAAAAATTTAACCACATATTTTAAAGGTTTAAATTTGCTCATCGAACCGAAACTTATAACAAGACCCAAAGGGATTGCAAAGAGCAACGTCAACAGAAATATTTCTATTGAAACAACAAAACCCTCAAAAAGCGAGTTAAAAACCTCCGCTACCGTAACCATAAATACCTCTTTCAAAAAGTTCCAAACAACACTCAAGGCAGAGTATCCGTTAGTCGGACGCCCTGCCAATTGTATTTAAAAACTAAAAAATTATTTTACAAGTGTAAGTTCATACTTTGCTGCAAGTGCATCAAGAGTACCATCATTCATAAGTTCATCCATAATCTTGTTGATTTCTGTACAAGTATCTGAATTAAGACGACAACCAATGCCGTATTCTTCTTCAGTAAGAGAACCTGTCTTCGTAAGTGTTTCGTAAGATGTACCTTCACCTGTCATAGCGTCTGCCATTGTGATATCTATAACACATACATCTGCTGCACCTGATTTAACTTCAAGAAGCGCATCTGACTGGGCAGCAACTGCTGTAACATTTGCACAATCAGCAACACACTCTTCACCAGCAGAACCAGTTTCAACTGCGATTGCTGCATCTTTAATAGATTCGAGATCTGTGTATTTACTTGCGTTTTCTGCTTTTGTAACGATAACCTGAGCATTAATAACATAAGGATCTGAAATGCTCATAGACGTTTTAAGATCATCTCTTATTGTCATACCATTCCAAACAACATCGATTGTCTTTGCATTAAGTTCATTAACTTTTTGATCCCAATCAGAAAGAACAAAAAATTCTGCTTTAACGCCAATTTTTTCACAAACTGCTTCCGCAAATTCAGTATCGAATCCAGTCCAGTTACCGTCTGCATCCTTGTAGTTCATAGGAGCATAATCTGTAATACCTATAACCATTGTGCCTTTTTCCTTGATATAAGCAAGGTCTGAAGCAGGAGTTTCTGGGTTTGC
>SVOI01000092.1 GCA_015066465.1 Oscillospiraceae bacterium | reverse complement strand
GGAATAGTATTTGTAACCGGAATAAAAACCACTATATGTTGTGGTATGGAATGGTTGGTAAGTTTTGGTGGCGCCTACGAACCAGTAGGTCAGGGGTTCGAGTCCCTTCCAGCGCGCCATCGAAAACCGTTGATACCATTGGGTTTCAGCGGTTTTTACTTTTTTCTGAAATCGCAATTTAACTGTTTTGACCACAAATTTGCCCACTTATAGAAATTTTACAGATATTTTTTCTTTCTATTTTTCAGGGCGAATTTCGTGCTTAAAATCTTGTTCAAAAACCAATTAAGAAAGATGCTTAAACAGCTCTACAAAATAGCATAAAATAAAACTCAACAGGTGGCTCGAATCTCTGATTCAAGTCACCTGTTTCTCTTTGTTTTAAGCGTATAAAATTTTTACATCAGTTATACTTTACAGACGATTTTAAAACCAATGGTAAATACTCATCATTTTTATAAAAGCCTCTCAATTTCTATTAGAAGTTTTGTTTTCATTTCTTCTAATTCTTTTGAGTTCGGTTTGTTATCATCAGACCACATTATTTCTCTTGGTAGCCACCAAACAGGACCTTTACCATTATCGCCATACTCTAATAAATCGCCACTTTTTCTGGGGAAAATATGCCAATGTAAATGGATATCACCATTACCGAGACATTCATAATTTATCTTTTCTGCACCAAAAGCATTCTTTACCGCTTCTGCAACAATTGACATTTCAAGTAAGTATTTTGTTCTGAATTCAACATCCAAATCAAATATCTCACGCACATGCTGTTTACAGATAAATAAAGAATAGCCATAAAAATGCTGATTAAATCCTAATATAACATAGCCTGTTTCAAGTTCTTTTACAAACCAAGGATTTTCATCATTCTTGATTTGTTCAATAACCTTACACATAGTACAGTTCATATTATTTCACCCGAATTGTAATTATATATTTTTTATGAATGTGTAGCCTATTCTTTCAACACTATCTGCTGTTGTACATTTACCTATTTCTGACACAGTATATCCAAATGATTGGTAGAGATTCCTTGCGACCATATTATCTTCTGTGGTATGAATTCCAAGTTGTTTGATATTATTACTCTTTGCAAGATTTTCAACAAAAGATAGAATACATTTCCCAAAACCCTGATGTTGAAACTCTACTTTTACCTGAAGCATACCTAACCACAGAATATTATCTGTAATCTCAGTCCTAAACCAAGCAACTGGTTCAGTAGTACGAACAATATAATAAGTTGATTTTTCATCAGTGAGAAGTTTATCCCAATCATCAAAGGTTCTATTTATTCCGTGTAATTCATTAATATTCTGATTGTATGTTTCACTTATAAAAGGGATATCTGTTTTTGTTGCAATATAAAAATCTGTACTGTTCATAACCGCTATCCACCTTTACACTTTTTACAAACTAAGCAATCATAAATTTGCAATATCATCTGCAACTTGCTTTACAGTTTTATTTACTGTATCAATTTTGATTGTGTTTAAACTCTGATATTTTGAAATTCGAGCAACACTTCTTTCAATAACATCTTCTGAGCGTATTCCAGCTTTAATATCCGATTCTAATCTATTGCGAAGTGTTGCTTCATCAGTCATAAGAGAAATACATTTCACTTCACAATTTCCAATATCAAGATTGTTAATAATTGAATCAATTATATGTTGCTCGTGCATAACCCAACAAAAGATAATGTTTTCGTAGACTGAGCAATGCAGAAAGTTATTAAGTAAATAACAGATATTTTCAGTTACCATAGTCTTTGTTTCTTCAGTTACCTGAAAAGGATTCGCATCCCAACACCAATCACCATCAAGAAAGACGCTATTTGGTAAATTTTTTTTCAATTGTTGACTTACAGCGGTTTTACCAACCCCCATTGTGCCACCAATCAGATACAATTTTTTCATTTTATTTCTCCATAAAAATAGCTCTACCATCTTCTACGTAACCACAAGTTTCATATAAATTTTGGGCTACTGGATTATTTACATTAACATACAAACGAATTCCTGTAGCATTAAATTTGTCTTTTAATTCATCAGCTTTTTTGAGCAACGCTTTTGCAAAGCCATTACCACGAAAGGATGGCTCAACCCACAATTCATCAACATATATGTGACCGTGTCCTTTCCATTTGCCGACCTTTGCAATATAAACACAGGAAATCCAGCCAACATACCTACCATCAACCTTAACGGCATAAACATACAAGTCAGGATTCAATAGTTCTTTCTTTATCTGTTCAGAAACTGGCTCTTGTGAAGGCTCTCGCTCATAACCATTCTCTCTCCAAAACACCATATCGTCAAACAAAGAATGATTATTCTCATCAATCTTTTCAATTGTATAATTCATAAAATATCACATCACATTTAAGTTTAGTGAGATAATTATATCACAGTTAGACTTGACAATCAACATGAATAGAAATCCTCGTACTTGAAGTCACAAGTACGAGAATTTATTATTTTATTGTTATTTCCAACAATTTTCCCAAACATCATCCAGCAAAGACCCAAACAAGGCTTGATTTCTTTACAATCAAGCCTATTTTTTCATTTTAGCAAAGGAAAGGGTGTTTTAAGGTTACGAACCATCTGAAATCGTCAAATCCCTTGAAACAGGTGGCACCGCCGCCTGATGTAAGTCGAAAAGTCGCTTTAGCAAAGACTTTTCTTATTCCTGCCTATAAATCCGTTGCGAAATACGTCTGAATCAACTCGAAATACCACCACACTATGACAAACATCTGCTTTCGTATATTTGCCCGAATTC
>SVOI01000007.1 GCA_015066465.1 Oscillospiraceae bacterium | reverse complement strand
TATTCTGTTACTGTTGATGAAATTTTAAAGGGCGAAAGAATTACAAAAACAGAACCCCAGATAAAACCCGAAAGTACCGAAAAAAGAGAAAAATATTTAGTAGAAAGAGCATTAACTAAAAACAAAAACCTGAACATAATTGCTATTGCACTTTCTGTTGTTGGTGCCATTCTACCCTATTTCGTATTGAAATTTATTCCAATAAACTATCACTTTATTCCTATAATTATATCTATTGTACTGATTACTACCGCTTTAATAATTACAGCTATCGCTACAAACAATCTTAAATCAAACTTATATTCAAATGATATCATCAAAGAAGAAGACACTAAACTCGCCAAGTGTACTGCTATAAAATATCTCTATACAGTAATTGCTTTGTCGATTATTTCGGTAATCGGAATAATATTAATCTTACTCGGCATTCCGTTTCTTCTCCCATTTTTCTTTTTACCGATAATACTCTTTATATCTGGTATAATTACTTACACCCTTTATCTTAGGTATGCAGAAAAAGAAAAAGTAATAAAACCTAAAACGAAAGACGAACTTTCACGAAGAAAAAAGTTTATAAAAATAACTGCATTTGCAAATGTGATGGTTATTGTAATTTCAATGTTACTGTGTCTTATTCCTGCATATTTTAATACAACAGATACTTACAAGTATTCTTTCACAGATGGAATTTCATATCAATATGAAACTCTTGAAGAAGCAGAGAGAGAATACTACAAAATAAAAAATGCAATAGTTGACGGGAAAGAATTATATAATTTAGTTGAGTATAACGGCATAGAACTTTCTGTCACATATCAAAAAATTATATTTGATATTGATAAGACAGATAAAGGCTATTACATTTATGGTTATACTTACGATTCAACACTTCACAAAACATTCTTTGAAACAGAAGAAGAATTAGAAGAATTTAAAAAGACACTTTATAATAATGACATTGAAGAAACTGACCTTCTCTACAGAATAGAAAAAGACATTAACTTTGATGATGAAACTTTAACAATAAGTTATAGATTATACAGTCAAACTCTCTGGAATGAATTCTGTGAATTTTTTGTAGGATTTTTTATTGTTGCTGTTATTATTGACTTTTTAATTTGCGTTACTTCGGTCTGCTTATATTTTAAAAAGAAAAAGCATTAAAAACAAAACAGTTGATTGGTTAAATATCAATCAACTGTTTTTTATTTTATTTAAGCTCTGCAATAGTTACGCCGTTTTCGCCTTCGCCGAAAGTACCAAGTCGTGAGAAACGAATTCTTGAGTCTTCTTTTAAGAATTTTGTTACAGCACTTCTTAATGCACCAGTACCCTTACCGTGGATAATTGTACACTCGTTAAGTCCTGACATTATAAGGTCGTCTATAAATCTGTCGAGCACCAAAAGTGCTTCGTCAACCATAAGTCCACGCAAGTCACAACGGTTGTTAATATCTTTACTTGCTCTACTTTCAATTGAGTTACGACGATTACTTGTTTTAGGTTTTTCCTGCTTCTTCTCCAAAAGTTTTAAAGTATCTTCTTTAACTCTCATTTTAAGCATACCTGCGGCAATTTCAACGTTACCCTTTTTATCTTTAAGTGCGGTAACAACTGCATTTTTGCCTATTGTTTTGCAGTAAACGTTGTCACCAATTTCGAGTGCTCGTGGCAATACGTAATTCTCGTCATCGTCAATATCTGAAAGGACTGGGTTTACAGCATCGTCAATAGCGTTAAGATGGCTATTAACTGTTGAACGTGCTTTTCTTAAAAGTTCTGCCGCATCTTTGGTAGATTTAGTTTCTTTTTTGAGTTTTTCAATTTCCATTAAAAGTGAATTTGCTTCTCTTCTTGCTTGTTCAACAATTCTTAAAGACTCACCTTTTGCATTTTCAATTTCTTTATCTCTACGAAGCTGTGCTTCGTTAAGAATTGCTCTCGCCTTTTCTCTTTCTAAATCTGCTTCTGCTTTGACTTTCTCTGCTTCTTTCTTTTCTTTTTCCATTTCGAGTCTGCTTTCCTCGAGTCTATCTACAACATTCTCAAAACGGACACTTTCAGAAGAAACAAGGTCTTTTGCTCTATCTATAATATTAGTTGCAATACCAAGTCTTTCAGAAATCGCAAAAGCATTGGAGCGACCCGGAATACCAATTAAAAGACGGTAAGTAGGTCTTAATGAATTAACGTCGAATTCGCAAGAGCCGTTTTCAACTCTTTCAGTTTCCAAGGCATACGCTTTTAACTCAGCATAGTGGGTTGTTGCGGCAATTTTTGCACCTTGTAAATGCAACTGCTCTAAAATAGCCATAGCAAGTGCCGCACCTTCAACAGGGTCTGTACCGGCACCCAATTCGTCTATTAAAACAAGTGAATTTTCATTTGCAATTTTTAAAATATTAACGATATTCACCATGTGTGAAGAAAACGTTGAAAGTGACTGCTCAATGCTCTGCTCGTCGCCTATATCGGCTAAAATCTCATTAAAAACTGAAACTTCGCTTTCATCACCACAAGGGAGCATAAGTCCACACATAGCCATTGCTGAGAGGAGTCCCAACGTCTTAATAGCAACAGTTTTACCACCTGTGTTAGGGCCAGTAATAACTAACGTGTCAAACTCTTTACCAAGGCGAATATCTGTTGCAACCACACTTTTCGGGTCAATTAAAGGATGCCTTGCCTTGTTTAAATTTATAACACCTTTAGCATTAAGCTTTGGCATTGTAGCGTTCATTTTATAAGCAAGCTGTGCTTTACTGAATATAACGTTTATTTCAATAGCACATTCATAACTACCTTTAATTTCATCAAAAAAGCTACCTGCAAGTGAAGAAAGCTCGTAAAGAATTCTTTCGATTTCTTGTGATTCCTTACCCTTTAAAACACGTATTTCGTTGTTTGCTTCAACTACACCCGCTGGTTCAACAAAAACAGTAGCACCTGTTGAAGACGTATCGTGAACAAGTCCAGAAACAGTCGCTCTGTGTTCACTTTTAACTGGCACCACATATCTGCCGTTTCGTTGAGTTATAATTGCATCTTGTAATACATTCTTTAAATTCTGTGAACGTATAATTTTCTCTAACTTTTCTCTTACAGAATTTTCTTGGTTTTTGATTTTTCTTCTGATAGATGCAAGTTCAGGGGAAGCATTATCACTCATTTCGTCTTCACTTAGAATTGCAGAAAAAATCTTTTCTTCTAAAAACTTATTTGGCATAAGCGAAGAAAAATAAATGTCAATGCTAAGTGGGTCTTGTCCGCTACCATCACGCCAGTCACGAAGCGTTCTTACTGCTCTTACTGTGCTACCAATATCAAGTAATTCTTTCATAGTAAGCATTGCCCCTGCTTTAGCACGAGCAAGTGCATTATTAACGTTTTTAAGTCCACCAAAAGCTGGACCGCCGAATTTTGCTAATAATATGTAAGCATCTTCGGTCTTTTTTAATAAATCGGCTACTAACTGCAAATTGCTTTCTGGTCTTAAATTTAAAATGGCTTCTTTAGCGTCTTCATTACACGCTCTTTCTGCCACCATATTAAGAACTTTATCGAGTTCAATAGCCTTTAAATGTCTGTTCATTTCGTTCATTTTTTAATCCTTAATAGTGTTATAAAAATCTAATGTTTTAAATTTTCTTTGTGTTTTATTAAGAAGATAATCTTCTGTTAAATACTCAAAAATTTTAAGGTTATCATCTGAAAGTGTAAATGAAAAAATCTTAGAAAAATCTGAAAGTGCCACAAATCGCATAGCCTTTATTACAGATGATGGAACTTTAAATGAATACGCAGGGGCACACTTTTCACAATAAATTTTACCACTTTCTTTGTCAAAACCCATTACTGTAGTTTCATATTCACCACAATTGTCACAACCTACTAATTGTGGCATATAGCCAGAAAGTGACATTAATCTGAATTCTGTAACAGCCTTTATAAATGACGGAGTTTTTTTATCACTTTTTAATAAATACAGTGAATTGAGAAAAAGTCGGAGAATTTCCTCCGACTCGTAATCTTCTTCGCAAAATTCATAAGCTAATTCACATAAATATTGTGCTAATGCCATTTTTGTAACGTCCTGACGAAGTTCAAAAAACACTTCTTTAACTTCTGCTTCATCTACTGTAAAGGCATCTTTAGTTTTGTTAAATGTAAATTCGGAATATGTAAGAAGTGCCGTAGCAGAAAGCTTTTTACTTTTTGCTTTTTTTGCACCTCTGCAAAACGCTTTTATTAAGCCATATTTTGCCGTGAGAACAGTTATAAGACGGTCATATTCACCTACGCTCTGCTCCCTTATCACTAACCCCGAAGCACTGATTTTTGTCAATTTTTTTCAACTCCAAACAGTCATCAATTACTGACACTTCTGCTTCCATACCATTAATGTATTTACGGTATGCTAAATAATCTGCTACTTTGCCTTCTTTTGTGAATTTATCCCAAAGCATTTTGCCTTCCATAAAAACATATCCCTTCAAAACTATTGTGATAATAGTTTATTCATAGAGATTAGTTTTATGTGCTTATTTACACTTTAAAATTCTGTAAATTTTTACTGGTCAAGCCCGAAATTGTGAATTAAGCCTTCACGGTTTCTCCAGCCTTCTTTAACCTTTACCCAGCACTGAAGATTAACTCTGCAATCGAAAAATTCTTCTAAATCTTTTCTTGCACTTGTTGAAACAGCCTTAAGCATTGAACCACCTTTACCAATAATAATACCCTTGTGGCTGTCTCTTTCACAATAGATGATTGCTTCAATATCTAAAATATCGCTATCCTCACGTTCTTTCATTTTTTCAATAGAAACTGCGATACCATGAGGAATTTCTTCGTTTAATCTGTAAAGCAATTTTTCTCTTATCATTTCTGACGCTAAAACACGCTCCGGCTGGTCTGTTAAAGTATCCTCAGGGAAGAAGAATTCTGACTCAACTGCTAACTTATTAAGTTCTTCTTTTAATTCATTCATTCCGTCGCCATTCTGTGCAGAAACTGGTACTACTGCAGTAAAATCGCAAAGCTTAGAAAGCTCTAAAATTCTTTCCATAAGCTCTTCTTTTTTAGAGAGCATATCAATTTTATTTATTGCGAGAATTACAGGAATTTTTTCTTTTTTTAGTCTTTCTAAAAGTTCAATTTCAGTTGGTCTTATTTCGCCTTTACTTTCAGTAACAAAAAGACAAGAATCAACGCCAGAAATTGCATCATCAACTGATTTAATCATCTTTTCGCCTAATTTTGTTTTAGGCTTATGAAAACCTGGTGTATCTGTAAAAACTAACTGAATATCATTTTCTGTTAATACACCCATAATTTTAGTTCTTGTTGTTTGTGGTCTTGATGAAACTATTGCAATTTTCTGACCTAACAATCTATTTAATATTGAAGATTTACCAACGTTTGGTCTACCAACAATAGCTATAAATGCAGTTTTTCTAACACCCATTATTTTTTCTTTCCTTTTATGAGATTTATAAAGCTTCTGAATTTAAAAATAAATAATAACGCTATTACAAGGCTTACTGCAAATACTACCAACACAAGCGGATTTGCAATGTAGTGCTCAAATAATAATTTAAAAGCTTCAGGCTGAAACATTATAACAACGCCTATAATAACAGAGAATACTGCAAACACTAAAACGGCACCTGCTGCCGCATCCTTTGAAATTGCAATTGTTCTCTTTCGCTCTTTTGAAACTGTATCGTCTGCTTTTTCAATACCGGTGTTAATAAGCTCACCACCAAGAACTAAAGCACACGATAATAAAAGAATGCAAATTTCTGTTTTTGACACAACAAAGAAATCATATCTCAACAGAAAATAGAACATATAACACATACAAGTTATATGTATTCTGAAATTACGCTCATTACAAAGAGCCCACTTTATACCCTTCAAAGCATAAACAAAGCTCTTCATGAGACTTTTAACATCATTCATAAAAAATTATTCCTCGTTCTCATCCATATAATAAGAATTGTTACGCTTTAAGCCAAGCTCTGTTAAAACTCTTTCTTCTTTTTCACGCATACGAACTTCTTCCATACCACCATTCACGTGGTCGTAGCCAAGTAAATGAAGCATAGAGTGAACTGTTAAAAATCCAATCTCTCTCTGGAGTGTGTGGCCATAAGTTTCTGCCTGACGGACTGCAGTAGGAATTGAAATTACAATATCACCTAAGAGTAATGCACCAGTTTCTAAGTTTTTATCGTAAACGCCGTTTTCGCCTAATGGGAATGATAAAACGTCTGTGCTACTATCTACATCACGATATTCTTTATTGAGGCTATGTATTCTTTCGTCATCAACGAAAGTTACGCTTACTTCTGCCGCTTCTTTAAAGCCTTCATAAAGAAGAACTGCATTACAGCATCTTCTTACGAGCATTTTTACACCAGTTGGAATTTTAACTTCTTTTTGTTCATTTGTTATGATTACCTTTGACATTTCGCTTCTTTGCCTCCTCATATTTTTCGTAAGCTTTTATAATATCCTGAACTAATTTGTGTCGTACAACGTCTTTTTCAGAAAATCGTACAATATCAATCTGTTCAATATTTTTTAACACCTTTGTAACTTCGACAAGTCCGGATTTTTTACCATCTGGCAAGTCAATCTGTGTTACGTCACCAGTTACTACAACTTTAGAATTAAAGCCCATTCGTGTTAAAAACATTTTCATCTGTTCGGGGGTCGTATTCTGGGCTTCGTCTAAAATTATAAAACTATCATCTAAAGTTCTACCACGCATATAAGCAAGTGGTGCAACCTCTATATTACCACGCTCTAAATATTTTTGAAAATTCTCAGCACCTAACATATCAAAAAGAGCATCATAAAGTGGTCTTAAATAAGGGTCAACCTTGCTTTGTAAATCGCCAGGTAAAAAGCCTAACTTCTCACCCGCTTCAACGGCTGGTCTTGTTAAAATAATTCTGTTTACTTCTTTTGCTCTGAAAGCATTAACAGCCATAGCAACCGCTAAGTATGTTTTACCAGTACCCGCAGGACCAACGCCTAACACAATAGTATTTTCTTTAATAGATTCGACGTACTTTTTCTGTCCTAACGTTTTAGGCTTTATTGGTTTACCTTTACTTGTAATACAAATACAATCGTTAGACATTGTAGAGAGCTTGTCCTCATTGCCATCACCGACAAGCGAAATTACGTAACGAACGTTTTGTTCGTTTAAAACTTCACCACGGTTAATGAGCATTAAAAGACCATTTATAGCCTTTATTCCTTTTGCAACGTCTTCTGCTTCGCCTGTAACCTTAATATCTGACCCACGACTGTGAATTTTAACGTTAAAGGTCTTTTCAAGAAGCTTGATATTTTCATCAAAACTACCGAAAAGGCTTACCGCCTGTTCCATTCTGTCAACATTTATAACTTGTTCAAACATTTTTAACTCCATTATAATATACAATTATACATATTATATCATATTTTTTGTAAATGTCTACTAAAATTTTCAAAAAATTTTGTTTATTTTGTTTTGTTATCTTTTATTCTACAAAAAGTTCTTTTTCCAATGCAATGTTTTCTTTTGCCACTACTTTGTTCTCTATTACTATTCCCTTTTCAGTTGCTTTTTTCTTATATTCTGTTTTTAAAATTTCGCATTCATCAGAAAACTCATTTCGTTTTTTCTTAACTACTTCTGAAAGTGAAAGTAATCTCATCTCTTCTTCTGTCATCTCTATAGTTTCATAATTCAACACATAAGATACATCCCACGTAATACCCAAAGGTAGCATTGTAGAATCGCCCTTCAGGAGTTTTTTACCATTGTAAAGTTTTTCTCCTTTACACTTCACCCAAAGAGGTATTTCTACACCCAAAACGTATATTTTGTGCCTGACATTAGTTTCACTTATAAGTTGAACATCCTTAAATCTGCTCACTTCACAACTTAAATTTGTAGTTGTTTCAGCAAAAACCTTGCCCTTTGCTCTTACTGCTCTTTCACTGCCATCCTGATTTATTTTTATACCTGAAATCAGCAAATCGCCACTTAATACAACATCCTTTTCTTTAACCACGTTTGTTCCGCTATAACCATTAACTAAAATAATTCTCCCATCTTTTTTCGCCACTATGTTCATCGGAATATTATCATCTATTATTTCTGGCATATCTTTATTTTCTTTAACCTCAAGCACAGCCTTCATACCAAAAATATTAATGGATACCCACGAAAGCTCTGGGTAATCTTTAAGAAGCTGACTTTCTACACTTTTTGTATCAATTTCAGATTTCACTGAACCAACTCTTACATCATATCCCGAAAGCGACTCTAAAAGTTCTTCGTTTTTTATTCTTGTGTTACCTGTAACTTCAACATCCCACAGAACACAGGATGACAAAAACAGGAGGACAACCGAAACAAACGCACCAATAAGCACACCAACTCTTGCTTTGTTATACTTCACAAAAAACGGCAAACCTCTTTTTCTTATAATCTTCACTTTCATTCCGGATTTGTGGGCTGGTTTTCTTATGTTTCTATATGCTTTTATAGGTGTACAGGCTTTAACCTTTACACCATCATTTTGCACATTCCAAAGAGTAATTCCATTGATATTACATAAGTTTAAAAATCTCTCAGGAAACCCGCCTGTTGCCTGAAACTCAACATAACCTAAAAGAAGTCTTAAAAGCTTTATTATCACAAAATCACCATCAATTCATAAATTCCAATGATATTATTTCGCCTTTTACATCTATCTGCTCATAAATAAAAGATTCAATCATGAGCTTATGCCCTGAAATTTTAAGACAAATATTGCCTAAATCTATTTTCAGAAAATCCTCTGAGTAATCTATTACGCCTTTTGCACCATCAATTATTATTTGCTTATTGCCAAAAAGCTCAATATTTCCGCTTACGCTATCATCTTTAAGATTTTTAAATTTCATAAATACACTCCAGATGTTTTTGTTATATTTTTATGCTTTAACCTCATAAAATATTAGAGTGAGTGGTGATTAAATGAAAACGTATAACAAAACACTTATTAAGGACTTACCTAAAGTTTTATGTATTTTAGGTCTTCTTATATTTATTATGATTCACCCCGAAGCTGCAACCAATGGTATAAAAAACGGAATTTCACTTTTGCTTACTATAATTATTCCATCTCTTTTCCCGTTTCTTGTTTTATCAAGCTTTATTGCTTCATCAAAATCCTTCTATATTCTTTCGGGTATTTTTGGACCATTAACAACACGTATTTTCAAGATAAACAAAAATGGTTTTATTCCAATTCTTATGGGACTTACAGGTGGCTACCCTATTGGCGCTAAAGTAACCGCCGATTTATATAAAGCCAATCGTCTAACAAAAAATGAAGCAGAGCGACTTATGCTTTTCACTGTTAATTCTGGCCCAGCTTTTGCGCTGACTGCTGTTGGTACAAATATGTTAAGTAATACACTTGCTGGTGTAATTCTTTATATTTCGACCATTCTCACCTCACTCACCATTGGTTTTCTGTGTAGATTCTTAAGTGATAAAAAAGAATTAGAAACAAACAATACAGTCACTCCCGAAAAAACTGAAAACGTTTTTATAAATTCTGTTGCATCGGGTGCTAATGCTATTATAAATATTTCAGCGTGGGTGCTTACATTTTCGTGTCTTTCAGAAATTATATTCACTTTTAACTTTGGTGAAAAAACCTCACTTTTTCTCAACGCAATTATGGAGGTTTCAAATGGTTGCAAGGTGTGTTCTGGCACAGTTTCTTTACCTTTGATATCCGCAATTCTTGGATTTGGCAGTTTTTCTGTTATCTGTCAGGTTTCACCATACTTAAAAGCGTGTAACGTTAAAATGAAGCACTTTTTTGTTTCCAGAATACTGAATGCTTCACTTTCGGCATTTTTTACATTTAACCTTTTAAAGTTTTTTCCGGAGGCTGTAAACACAAGCGTAGTTTTACACGTAAATAACCAACCCCTCAACCTTTCATACACTGTGAACTCCTCAGTAATTCTTCTCATAATGTGCTTAATTTTCATTTTACAGGTTGATAACCGTAAAAAAATATGTTAGAATACACCTATCATTAACCTGAAGGTGTATTTTATGAAGAGTATTTTCAGAAAAGATATTGACCCACAATGTGCATATTGTGAGCATGGAACTACTACTGCCAACAAAGAAACTGTACTCTGCAAAAAACAGGGTGCCGTTATGCAGTCATTTTCAAAGTGTAAAAAATTCAAATATGACCCTCTTAAAAGAGAGCCTAAGGTAGTAAGAGTGTTATCTGACTACAAAAAAGAAGATTTTTCCATATAATTAAGACCATTTTCATAATGGTCTTTTTCTTTTGGAGATTTTTGTCACTTTTTACAAAATCTGTCGTATAATGTTGGATAAATTCTAATTAACAAATTTTGAAAACATACTTGAAAAGATTTCAATTTATAGGTAGAATAATATATAGTGATTATTCACTCACTAATTTGTGAAAATCGCTACGGAAAAGAAAATGTTTTCACTGAAGTGAAAAAAACTTTGGAGGTTATTGTCGTGTCAGAAGCATTCGGTGTACTTAATACAATTCCTGTTGGTCCTTTAGGAATTATCGCTCTCCCTGGTTGCGAAGAATTGGCTCAGAAAATTGATGGTTACATCTCTAAATGGCGTGAGGAAAGAGATAGTGAACACAAAAGCACTATTGCTTTCTATGGTTACCAGAGAGAAAGTTATATTATCAAAACTGCATTTAACCGTTTTGGTTCAGGTGAAGGTAAATGTGTTATTCAGGAAACAGTAAGAGGTTATGATATTTATATTATCGTAGATTGCTTCAACCACGGTATCAAATACAAAATGTATGGTCAAGAGGTTCCATACTCACCAGATGACCATTTTGCAAATCTTAAAAGAGCTATTGCTGCTGTTGAAGGTAAGGCAAGAAGAGTTAACGTTATTATGCCTATGCTTTATGAAGGCAGACAACACAAGCGTTCAAGCCGTGAATCACTCGACTGCGCACTTGCTTTACAAGAGCTCTGCATTAATATGAACGTTGAAAACATCATTACATTTGATGCTCACGACCCAAGAGTTCAGAACGCTATTCCGCTTAAAGGCTTTGAAGATGTTGCTCCTACATATCAGATGATTAAAGCATTGACAAAGAACTTTAAAGATATTAAAATCGACCCAGAAAACCTTATGGTTATTTCACCAGACGAAGGTGGTATGGGCAGATGTATTTATTACTCAACAGTTTTAGGCGTTGACCTTGGTATGTTCTACAAACGCCGTGACTACTCAAGAATTGTTGACGGCAGAAACCCTATTTTAGCACACGAATTCTTAGGTGATAACGTTGAGGGCAAGGATTGTCTTATCATTGACGATATGATTTCTTCTGGCGACTCTATGATTGAAGTTGCTACAAAATTAAAAGAATTAAAAGCAAACAGAATCTTTGTTTCTACTTGCTTTGGTCTTTTCTGTAACGGTCTTGAAAACTTTGATTTGGCTTACGAAAAAGGTCTTATTGACGGCGTATTCACAACAAACTTAGTTTACAGAATGCCTGAATTATTAGAAAGAAAATGGTACTTTGAAGTTGATATGAGTAAATATTGCTCACTTATTATTGACACATTGAACCACGACCGTTCAGTAAGCGTTCTTCTTAACCCAGTTGACAAAATCCAGAAGCGTCTTAAAGAACACAAAGAAGCTCAAGAAAAAGAAGAACTTTCACTTTTCTCTAAATAAGAATCAAACAAAATTTTACGTCAATAGTTGTAATGTCAAAAAAGCATTATAACTATTGACTTTTTTTGTGTATTATAGTATTATTTTATGTGGTATATAATATATAATTAATATCCAAAATCACTTATGGGGGTTCAACCTATGATTAAGCAAAGAAAAATAGCAAAATACGTTCTTTTACAAATCGTAACTCTTGGCATTTATGGTCTTTTCTTCTGGTCTGACTGGACAGAGGACCTTAACAAGATGTGCGAGGATGACGACAATGAAAGCGCTAACTACATACTCGTTTTCATTCTCGATATATTCAGTTTTGGTATTTATTCATTCATTTGGAACTACGGACAATCAGAAAGAATGTACAGAATCGCTCCACAATACGGCATTTCATTAAAACACGGTGGTTCTTATATTCTTCTTTTAAGAACAATTCTTTTCTTCTTACCAGTTATTGGTTCAGTTGAAAAAATCAAATTATTCAACACACTTGCTGTTGCTTACAATGCAACTCTTACTGAAGAAGAAATTCTTGCGGCACAAGAAGCAGAAAAACAAGAAAAAGAAAAGAATTCTAAAAAAGCAAAAAAAGCTGCTAAAGCTGAAAAGAAAGCTGCTGCAAAAGCTGAAAAAGCTAACAAAAAGGTAAAAGAAAAACCTGTTAAAGAAAAAGCAGAAAAGAAACCAATAAAGCTTCCTAAGCTCAGTGAAAAACCAGCACCTGTTGAAGAAGAAAAAATCATTCCTACAGATGCAGTTACTTTACCTGGTCTTACTGATGACACAATGCCTGACATTACAACTCACGCTTCAGCACCAGTTGAAGAAATCGCAGAGGAAGTTACTGCTGAAGTTGCTCCAGTAGAGTTTGAAGCACCACAATTTGAAACAATCGAAATCCCAGAACCAGTAAAACCAGAAGTAGAAATTCCAGCAGTTGAAGAAATTGTTGACGTTCTCGTTGCAGAAGAAGCTGTTGAAGCACCAGTAGCTTTTGATGAACCTTCATTCAAAGCTCCTGAGTTCGAAGTTATTGATACAACTCCAGTTGATGATTTCAAGGCTCCTGAGTTCGAAGTTATTAATACAACTCCTGTTGATGATTTCAAAGCTCCTGAATTTGAAGTTGTTGATGAGCCAGCATTTGAGATTGTTGATGAAACTCCTGCTGTCGAATTCACAGCACCAACATTTGAAACAGTAGAAGAACCTGTTTATGAAATTGCTGATATTGAAATCCCAGACCTCGACTTTGATAATTCAGTTTCTTTTGAAGCTCCAGTCGAAGTAGAAGAAGTTACAGAGATTAAATTCGATGAACCAGCTGCTTACGAAATTTCAACTGATATTCCTGAAATATCTTTTATTGATGATGAAGTTTTAACACCTACTGCTAAAGAAGATATTTTGAAACAAGCAACAAAAACAGTTGGCACAAAAAGAACTGTAAAAGAAAAGGTTGCAAAAGAACCTGCTGCAAAGAAATCAACTAAAACTGCAGAAGAAAAAGCAACAAAATCTACCAAAGCAAAGAAAGACACTGCTACTAAATCAACCACAAAGAAAACAACTGCAAAAAAATCTGAACCAGTTGAAGAAATTAAAGTTGAAGACTTAACATTCGGCGAGGTTGAATTTGAAGAGGTTGACCTCGGTGCAGATATCTTAAGTGAAATTGCAGAAATCAGCAAAAAATAATTAAAACTCGAGCCTTCCCATTTTCTTTGGGAAGGCTTAATTAAAAAGGTAGTATTATTATGAATAAGCAACTTAAATTCAAAGATGGCAAATTTAAAATAATGGTCTTGGGTGATATTCACGAAAGACTTGTTATTGACAATAAAGAAGATGAACTAAAGCAAAAGGATGCTCACAAGCTTTTTGAAATGGGCGTAAAAGCATTCCAGCCAGATTTAGTAGTGCTTTTAGGTGATACCTGTAGTGAATATCAGGAATGTGAAGATTATACACTTCTTCACAAACAAGCACTTGAAAGAATTTTAAAACCTATTTTAGATGCCAATATTCCTATGTGTTACGTTTTAGGTAACCACGAGCATGATGCAGGTAGAGAAACCGAAATTGTTGAAGCTTATAAACAAATAGATGCGTTTATAGGCGAAAATGACGAAACTGCCCCTGGTGACTTTAACTGCAACATTTTAGTTAAGGATTCAAAAGGCGAAGAAGATATTTTAAACCTCTGGTTTATTGACTCAAATAATTTAGCTGAAGACCAGAGTATTTCTAAATACGACTGGGTTCACGAAGACCAGATTGAATGGTATGAAAAGAAAGCACAGGAAATAAAAGATAACCACAATGGTAAAACTATTCCTGCAATTCTTTTTCAGCATATGCCTGTCATTCAGGAATACGACCTTATGAGAGAGGCTAAGCCTTACGAATATTTCTGGTCTGTTCCTGGCTTTATCGGTCCACTTGAAAACAAAAGATTTGTAAAAAAAGATGGTGTTGAGGGATACCTTGGCGAAGGTCCTTGCTCCCCTGCTATTGATAAAGGTCAATTTAAAAGTTGGAAAAAGGTTGGCGACATAAAGGCAGCTTTCTTTGGTCACGACCATCTTAACGATTTTACTGGTGTTGTTGACGATATCATTTTAGGTCAGAATAAAACATCTGGCTTCCACGCTTACACTGATGGTTGCAGAGCAACTATTAGAATGATTACTATTGACGAAACCGAGCCTGAAAAAATCAACACAAGAATTTATCATTTTAAAGATTTAGGCTTAAAGAGCGAAAGCTTAGACTTTATACAAAGAAACTTTAACGACAGAACACTCATTAATACCAACAAAGTTATTGCTGGTGCGCTCATTGCTGGCGGTGCAATTGGTATTGGTGCTTTAATAAAACATTTTATGGGGTGAAAATTATGGATATTAAAAAAATTGTGGCTTTAGCTGGTACTGCTGCTTTAGGCTACACAGTAAGCAAAAAATTCTTAAAGCAAGATTTCTGCCCTAAGTGTGCAGTGAATAAGGTTATTGCAGCTACAAAGGTTCAGCCACTTGAAAAGGAACTTTATAACAATGGCGTTGCTCTTACACCACCTATGGGTTGGAGTAGCTGGAACACATTCCGTCACACTATTGACGAAAATTTAATTAAAGAGATTGCTGACGCCATGAAGAAAACAGGTCTTTTAGACGCTGGTTATCAATACATTAATCTTGATGACTGCTGGCAAAGCTCACTTCGTACTACTGAAGGCAAATTACAAGGCGATTTAACACGCTTTCCAAGGGGCATTAAGCCACTTATTGAAGACCTTAATAATGATGGCTTTAAAGTAGGTCTTTACACTTCAAATGGTACTCTCACCTGTGAAGATTTACCAGCGAGTCTTTACCACGAAAAAGAAGATGCAGACACTCTTGCAGAATGGGGTGTTGAATACTTCAAATATGACTTCTGTCACAACGAAGTTATTCCATCTGTTGCACCAAGCATTGATAAAATTTATATTGGTGACAAATCTGGTAAAGATTTTATAGAATTAGAAGCAGAGCACGGCACACTTCTTGGTGGCGCTAAAGTATTCAAGGACGATAAATTCAAAAGCGGATTTGTTGTTGGTGCTCTTTGTGCTAATAATGGTTCACTTGTTTTTGATACAATAGACGTACCTGAAACTGATGAATACGTTTTAACAATCGTATTCAAAAAAGGTGGCTTACAGAAGAAATTTTTAGTTTGCACAGTTAATGATACAGAAGAATATGACTGCTACTTCCCTTCATCAAAAGGCTTTACACCAGATGGCAGACTTCAGGTAAAAATCAGATTAAACAAGGGCTTAAATACAATTAAGCTCAATAACCCTGTTGGCTCAAGAATGGACTCTGCTGCACGTCAGTACACAAATATGGGTCAGGAGTTAAAAAGAGCAACTAAAGAATATGCAGAGAAGAATGGTGTTGAAGAAAAACCAATTTGCTACTCAATTTGTGAATGGGGTATGAATCAGCCTTGGAAATGGGGTGCAAAAGCTGGTAACTTGTGGCGTACCACAATGGATATTAAGCCTAACTACCCTTCTCTTCTTTACTGCTACGAGTTAAACGTAAGACTTTACAAAAATGCCGTTCCTGGTGGCTGGAATGACCCTGATATGCTTGAGGTTGGCGTTGGCTCACTCACAATGGAAGAGAATAAATCTCACTTCACATTATGGTGTATGATGGCGGCTCCACTTATTTTAGGTAATGACGTAAGAAAATTCTTAAAAGAAGATGGTTCAGTTGATACTGATAATAAGGTTTTAGAAATTTTAACAAACAAAAACCTTATTGCTATCGACCAGGATAAATTAGGTAAACAAGCAAAAAGAATTTTCACAGATGGCGTTTCAGACATACTTGTAAAGCCACTTGAAAACAGCGAAATTGCACTTTGCTTCTTCAACAAGGGTAACACTCAAAGGGAGATGAGTATTACCTTTAACAAGCTCCACAACGATATTTACGTTAACTTACCAATAGTTGATGAATACGAAGCTACTGACCTCTGGACCAATGAAGAAACAACAGTTAAAGAAAAGATTTCAGCAAGTGTTGCGCCACACGGTGTAATGGTTTATAAAATTAAATCTAAATAAAGGAGAGAATTATTATGGATAGAAAATTATTAAAAGAAAATGCAAAAAATAGTTTCAAAAGAAAATATGGCGACTCGATTGTGGTAGCACTCATCATGGGTCTTTTTTCAGGAGGAACTTCATCTTCATTCAATTTCGGCTCAGGTACTTCTGGCGAAAGCGAATATTATTACGAATATTCCGTTGATTCATTTGAAAACGCTTTTGCTAATATTCCTGAGGAGTTTCTTATAGGATTTATTACAGGAGTTATTGGAATCGCATTTTTATTTTCTTTAGTAGGTATCTTTTTAGCACCAATTTTCACTGTTGGTGGTAATCGCTATTTCCTCAAGCTCAGAAAAGGGGCTCACACAGGAATCGGTGAAGTTACAGGCAATTTCAAAGATGGTAATTATTGGAATATTATAAAAATATTCCTCGTAAAAAACATTAAAATTGCTCTCTGGTCACTCCTTTTTATAATTCCTGGTATCTACAAAACTTATGAATACTTTCTTGTGGATTACATTTTAGCGGTAAGACCTGATATTGACAGAAAAAGCGCTTTCGCAATGAGCAAACGCCTTATGGATGGCTACAAAGGCGAAGCATTTGTTTTATCACTTTCGTTTATCGGTTGGGTTATGTTAGGCGCATTTTTTACCTGCGGTATATTGAACATTGCTTACGTTAACCCTTATATGTATGCTACCTTCAACGAATTTTATGCTTTTGTCAGAGCAGAAGGTATCAGAAAAGGTATTATTACACCAATGGATTTACCTGACTATGAGCCACCTATCCCAAATGATTTTGGCTTCTATTCTCAACAGCAGGGCTTTAATACTGCTTTTCAGAATCAATATCAGCAACCACAGGAGACAACACAGCAAGCTCCTTTCCCAAAACAATCAAACGAACCTGTAGGTAACGTTGATACAATGCCAAATGAAGCACCAGTTACTGAAAATGATGCTACAGAAGTTGACTTCAAGCCTGTTGATGAAGAATAAAACGAGCTATATAGTTATTATTGAATAAAATAAAAAGTTCTATCATTTCAATAAACCGAAATGATAGAACTTTTTTAATTAATAATTATTCGCCCTTCATACCAAGGAGATTTGCTTTACCGTCATAAACAGCCTGTGAAACTTTGATTGAGTCAAAGATTGCTGCTTTGATATCATCATCAGTAGCACCGAGTTCACGAGAGTAGCTGTCTGGAATAAAGAGGTTAACGTCCATAATATCTGCAAGTCCGTCAACATCAATACCACTTTCAATGCCTTTAGCGGCATATTCTTTCTTAACACCGCCAAGACCCATTCTCATCATCCAAGGTGCAACAGAAATAATCTTTCTGTTTTCGCCCATACCACGAGCGGCATAAACGATTTTTAAGAATTCTTTCCAAGTAAGGTTATACATTGAAATCGGAATAGCTTGAGCGCCCTTTGCTTGTTCAGCAGCACCAACAATAACCTCACCAACCTGACGAACTGTAAGCATTGCAGTACCGCCACCTGGATACATTGTGAATGGGAGCTTATCCATTCTCTTGATTTGTTCAATAAGAATAACCCAAACTGGCTTTCTACCCGGTTGTGTACCGAAGATATAAGGAAGCTCAAGAACTGAAACAGAGAAGCTATCATCAACAAATGAGAATGCAACTTCTTCCTGGTCAATACGGCTTCTGATATATGGATGCTTCTTAGTTAATTCCATATCTGGTCTTTCTTTTGCAAGGAATGCGAAATAAGAGCCTAAAACAACTGCACTCTTCATACCAACCTCTTTACAGAGTGGAAGAATTCTCTTGAGTGGTTCAATGTTGTATTTATAATATGCATCGTAAACAGGTGCAGGGAATTCAACTCTCTCGTCAATACCAGCAGCGAAAACGAAGCAATCGTGACCCTTTAAGAGTTCACGTATTTCGTCGTCTGACTTTTCATAGATATTGCACATTTCGAGCTTCATTTCTTTTGGAATAGGTGCGCCTTCTGGAAGTGGAGGGAGAGCAACTGAAGTTACCTCGTGACCACGTTCAATAAAAATTCTTGCAGCCTCACAGCCTAAAAGACCTGTGCCACCAATCATAAATATTTTCATTCTGTTACTTTCTCCTTAAAGTTATCAAAGATTTCAGGTCCGTAAACGTTATCTTCACCCTCACGGTCCCAAACCTGTGCAAAGAATGGGTTGATTCTTGCTTCTTCGTCATATTTCCAAGGCCATGGAAGCTCTGCAGGGCACCAGTGACCACCTTTAAGAACAAGGTTTGGTGACATTTCGAACTCATTACCTCTTGCACTCACCCATTTAACTGGTGTATACATATCAACAATTTCTGTTGCAAGGCACTTACCACCACGGAACTCAGCAGCTTTTTGTAAATCTTCAAGAGTGAGAGAATCAAATGGTTTTGTTTCATCATAACCGTGGTCAAGAACCTTAACATCATCAGCAGTAGTTTTCTTTGAAGGGATTACAATTTCAAAATCATCCCAGCTTCTTGGGAGCTTTTCATATTCTTCCATACTGCCGTAGTAAGCCTTCATTCTTACGTCAACTTTATTTGCTGCCCACCAGAGTGTACCATATTCAGGAGTTTCTGCAATCTTTTTCATCCAGAGCTTTTTGAGAATTGGTGCAAATGGTTTTGCAAGGAATGCTAATTTATAGTAGCCTTCAACCTTATCCATCATACTCTTGAAATATTCTTTAACAGGAATATTTGCACGGAAGTGGCAATATTTTTCAAGCTCGTCACCATCGTAGTACCATTGACCGTGGAAGTTACGAGTTGTAAACCAGTGTGGGTCAAAGAGTTTTTTAGGTGAACCAAGACCTAAAGTACCAAGAAGAAGGTCTTCAAATTCATAGTTAGTGATTCTGTATTCTTCACCTGAACCTATGTTATAGAAGCGTCTCCAGAATTCTTCTGGAATATCGTCACCACAAATATTTGCAAGAAGTCTGCCTGAGTCTTCAACAGTAGCCCACTCAAGCATACCATTAATTGGCACGTGATACATAATAGGTTCAAGATTTTTAAGAATTGCAGGGTAAAGAATACCTGACTGACGGAGAGATACCCAGTGCTTGAGGCCTGACTCAGCAAAAACAGCCTCAGCCTTGATTTTACTTATAGCGTAGTGGTCATAAACACTTACTTTAAGAGGGTCACCAGTTCTGCCCCAATGAATAGGAGCATTTCTGTCACCAGTTTCAGCAACAGTACCTATGTAAACAACCTTGATATCATCCTTGTTAGGTTGTGCTTTAACAGCATTAACAATATTCTGTGCTGCAGTAACGTTTGTTTTCTGTGTTTTTACAGGGTAATAGTCAGCAGCTGGGGATACCATACCGCCAACGTGAAGAACATAGTCAGAGCCTGTAACACATTTTAAAACATCCTCGTAATTTGTAAGGTCACCCCAAACGAGTTTAACAGATGGGTCGTTTTCATAAGCTTTAAATTTATCCTTATTTTTCTGACTACCTCTGTTAAGAACAACGATGTCGTATTGGTCTTTTTTAGCATAAAGCTCTTTAAAGCCTGCCCAGCCCATTGTACCTGATGAGCCTGTTAAAAATACTGTTTTCTTTGCCATACCTAATCCCTCCAGAATGGTTGTTTTTTGTTATAAAATTAACATTTTCATTATACAATTTTTTACAGTGTGTTGTCAATAGTTTAGTTGTTAGTTGTTGGGTATTAGATTTTAGGTGCTGGTGGGTGGATTGTAGAGGGATATCTTTGTCGTCCACTACACAAAATGCAGAATGCACATTTCACAATGCATAATTTCGGGACCTGCGGTCGGCATTGTAAAATAATAAAACAACTACCTTCGTTCATTTAAATTAAAAATGAAAGGATGTAGTTGCTGTTTATAAATATTGAATTACAATCAAGCCGAAGGCTTCCACAATTCTGCATTCTGAATTCTTAATTCTGCATAAAAAACGCCACCGATGGTGGCGTTTTTTTATAGTTGGTCTAAAGTCAATTCAAAAGCTCCAATGAATTCATTTAAAAAGACGTTTGCTTCTTCTGAGTTCAATTCTGCAATACGTTCTCTTGTAGAGCGTTCTGCTTCTTTGAACTCCATATTCCCCGCTTTTCGTTCTTCAATGCACTTTATTAATGCACTTAATTTATCGGCAGCCTTAACGAGTGGCAACAAATCTTTGTCGCTCTCCCCTGTTAAAGCGCTCTTGAATTCATTTTTTAAATCGTCAGGGAGCATAGAAACAAGTCTTTCTGTTGCAGAAGCTTCTATTTCTTTATATGCATCAAGAATTTTTTCATTATGATATTTTACAGGTGTTGGTAAATCGCCTGTTATAATCTCTTGTGCATCGTGATAAAGACCTAAAACTGCAGCTCTGTCGGCATTGTAGTTTTTATTAAATCTTACATTACCTATAACAGCTAAAGCGTGAGCGATAACTGCAACCTCTTTTGAATGACTATCTAAATTTTCGCTTTCAGTATTCCTCATCAACGCCCATCGGTCAATGTATTTCATACGTGAAAGCATTGCAAAAAAACTGTATCCCATTATAAATTATTCCTTAAAAATTAACTCTGAATGTCTTAATTTCAAATGGCTTGAATTCTGTTTCTAACGTTTTACCACTGAATTTAACTTCTTCTGCACCATCTTCAATAAGATTACACTCAGTAACACTCTTAATTTCATCACAGAAAGTAAGCTTAACGTTTGATTTACTGTTCCATGTTTCATAAGCTCTGACAATAATTCCGTTACCATTTTCTGCATCTTTAACAGTTTCAATAACAATGTTATCTTTATCTGCACTTACAAATGAATAAACCTCTGGAAGCGTGCCGTTATTAGCTTTAGCAAATACAGCGTATGCAGGGTAGTTTACGTTAAATGCTTCTTTAACAACCTCTGAAGAAGAAACGTGGTTACTATGAGGATAAATTGAGAATGTGAACTCATGATATTCTCTGTCCTGAACGTCGTTTGGTCTTGTCTGACATCTCAAGAGAGTTGGCATAATATGACCATTCTTTACAGTACAACCATATTTACAATCGTTGATAACAGAAACACCAAAGCTGTTGTCTGAAAGGTCAACCCATTTGTGCATTGAAACTTCAAACTGTGCAAAATCCCAGGTTGTGTTTTCTGTTGTTGAGCGTTCAAGGTTACCGAACTGAATGTCAAAAGTAGCCTTAACTGCGTTAACGTCAACAGGGTAATCACCCTTTAATACAACGTGAGTTTCTTTCCAGTCTGTTTTGTAATCAACGTCAATTCTGTCTAAATCAGCGTAAACGTTATAATATGCGCTGATAACTGAATTTCTGATTTTCTTATCTACTTTGTAAACAACTCTTACAGCACCTTGTTCAACGATTTTGGCACCAACAAAGTCTAAATCGAATTCTTTTTCTTCAAAATATGATTTAATATCCCAAGCCTCGTGGTTAAATGGTCTGTCCTGGAATGCTCTTACAGTACCAAAAGGCTTGCCGTTTGCAACGTCTCTGCCACTTTCTTTATGAATGAGCTTTGTGATATCACCATTTGTGAATTCAACTGTGAAGTATTTTGTATCAACAGAATTTACATCTGCTTTAATAGCAGTAGCACTCTGTGTTCCAGATTTCACTGTGAATGACTTGTAGCCCTTTGCCGGAATTTCTGCAACAAATACAATTTTGCCATCATAAGTTTTCTGGTAAGGAACTTCTTTGCCACCGTCAAGGAGAATGAAGTCATTTTCTACTGGAATATCTGCAACAACTGCATCCTTTCTGTTGAAGCCTGTTGTGTTAAATACAACTAAACTGTCACTCGCAAGGTTCATTTTTGAAAGGAGTGAAGCTTCTGCAGAAGCAGTCATTTCAGTACCATCAGCTAAAACGCTCTCATACTGTTCTTTACTATCCTCATAAACTTCTCTTATAGAAGAGCCTGGGAGAATGTCGTGGAACTGGTTAAGAAGAATAAGCTTCCAGTTTTCTAAAATTCTTTCTGCTGGGTAACTGAAGCCTGTTTCTTTTTTAGCAATAGCAGAAAGTGTTTCTACGTCGTGGAAAAGACACTCTGTTTTACGGTTATATTTTTTATTTCTTGCCTGGCTTGTTAACGTACCACGGTGTAATTCAAGATAAAGCTCGCCAGACCATTTAGGGAGATATTTATTATCTTTAACCTGATTTTCTAAATGACGGAAGAAATCAAGAGAAGGGGCAATTTTAACGTTAGGGCAACCCTCAATACCTCTTTGCATTCTCTTGCCGTGCTCGAGCATATCAACAGTTGGTCCGCCACCGCCGTCACCGTAACCGAAGGTGCAAAGGTAATCTCTGCCTAAATCTTTTTGACTGTAACGCTTGTTACCACCAATTATGTAACCAGGTCTTAAGTAAGCGTTATAGGTTGTCTGGTAATCTTTTCTTTCATCACGATTAGCATCTTCACAAGGAGAGAAGTGAGAAAGAACCTCTGTGCCGTCAATACCTTTCCACATAAATGTGTCATAAGGGAATTTGTTATATTCATTCCAGCTGATTTTGGTTGTCATAAAGTATTCCATACCACATTTTTTAATAAGCTGAGGAATAGCACCAGAATAACCAAAAACGTCTGGGAGCCACATAATTTTATTATCTACGCCAAATTCTTCTTTAAAGAATTTTTTACCAACAAGGAATTGACGAACAAGAGCTTCACCTGATGCTACGTTAGTATCAGCTTCAACCCACATACTGCCTTCAACTTCCCATCTGCCTTCTTTAACCTTTTCTTTGATTCTCTCAAAGAGCTCTGGGTAGTCTTGTTTTACGTAATCGTAAAGCTGTGCCTGTGAAGACATAAACTTATAATCTGGGTATTCATCCATAAGTTTAATAACTGTTGCGAATGAACGTCCAGCCTTGTCTCTTGTCTGACGGAGTCTCCAGAGCCAAGCCACGTCAATATGAGTGTGACCTATTGACCAAGAGGTTGCTTCGTGAGTTTTGCCGTAAATATTTTCATTTAAGTAAGCAGAAGCCTCTTTTGCAGTCTTTTTGAATGACTCTCTGTCGCCACTATCAATATCGAGCATATTACAAGCAACGTTCAAGTGCTTTATTAAATCAACACGAACTGTTGAATCACCATCATAATAGTTTGTTACTTCCAAAGGTGAAGCAATATCGTAATAAATTCTTACAGCATCAGTATCAAGAGTCTGTAAAAATGCACCCATTTGCACCTGACCTTTATATTCCCAAGGGTCAGTGTAAGCATTTATATAAATTTCGAGAGTTTCGTTGCCTTCAGCACACTCTGTAACTGTTATGTATTGGTGGTTACTGTCAACACCCTGAGTCATTTTACCATTAATCCACACAATAAACTGTGGGTTAACCTGATTCCAGTTGCCATTGTTATAATATGGTTTTAACTGGTAAATAACCTTTTCGCCCTTAAAGCTTTCTGGAATTGTAACTGTCTGCTTAAACCAGCAATAACACTCGTGGTAGCCCCAATAATCAGCGTGTGCTTTAAAAGGCTTCCATTCGCCTTCGTTTCTTTGTTCAAATGTATATTGACCATCTCTTATAAAAAAGTCACCTGTAGAAACGCTGTCTTTAATGAAAAAATCGCTTTTAATTACTTCTGTAATTTTGCGGATTCTTCTGCTTAACATATAGCGTTCACTATTTTTGTCTAAAAAATCAACGTCAAAATGTGCCATATTTACTCTCCTGTATAAAAATATTTTAATACCCTCTTATAATATCATATCAGTTATAATTTTACAACAAATATATTTTGAAAATTTTATATAATAATGGCAATATTACCATTGACATTTTTGCCTTGAGTATTTAAAATAGATATAATATATTTGTATATTAAATTTTCTCTTTGAGAAATAACTATAAAATTGAAGGAGTGTAAAAATATGGCACATTATTGTAACGAACCATCAAGAACATTCAGTGAATATCTTTTAATCCCTGGTTACACAGGTCCTGATTGTATTCCAGCTAATGTTTCTTTAAAAACACCATTATGCAGATACAAAAAAGGTGTTGAAGAATCCCCAATAACACTCAATATTCCGCTCATTTCTGCTATTATGCAATCTGTTTCTAACGACACACTTGCTATAGCACTCGCAAAAGAAGGCGGTATGTCTTTCATTTATGGCTCACAGTCTATTGAAGATGAAGCGGCTATGGTAGCAAGAGTTAAAAACTACAAGGCTGGTTTTGTTGTAAGTGATTCTAACTTAAAACCAACTGATACTTTAGCAGATGTTGTTAATCTTTTTGACACAATGGGTCACTCAACAATGGCAGTTACAGAAAACGGCGAAGCAAACGGCAAACTCGTTGGTGTTGTTACTTCACGTGATTACAGAATCAGCCGTATGGATTTAGCAACTAAGGTTACTGAATTTATGACTCCATTTGAAAAGCTTATTACAGCTCCTGCTTCTACTTCATTAAAAGAAGCTAATGATATTATCTGGGAGCACAAATTAAACTCACTCCCAATAGTTGACGATAAGGGCAACCTTCTTTATTTCGTATTCCGTAAGGACTACTCACAGCACAAAGAAAACCCTCAAGAAATTCTTGACGACCAGAAGAGATATATGGTTGGCGCTGGTATTAACACTCGTGACTATGAAGAAAGAATTCCGGCACTTGTTGAAGCTGGTGCAGACGTTCTTTGCATTGACTCTTCAGAAGGTTACACAGAATGGCAGAAGCGCACAATTGCTTACGTAAGAGAAAAATATGGCGATTCAGTTAAAATTGGTGCTGGTAACGTAGTAGATAAAGACGGCTTCCGTTTCTTAGCAGATGCTGGTGCTGACTTCATTAAGGTTGGTATTGGTGGCGGTTCAATCTGCATCACCCGTGAAACAAAAGGTATTGGTCGTGGTCAGGCTACTGCTCTTATTGAGGTTGCTGAAGCACGTGACGAATACTTTAAAGAAACTGGTATTTATGTTCCGATTTGTTCAGACGGTGGTATCGTTCACGATTACCACATGACTCTTGCTCTCGCTATGGGTGCTGACTTCCTCATGCTTGGCAGATATTTCGCTCGTTTTGACGAAAGCCCAACACCAAAGCTTAACATTAACGGCACTTACGTTAAAGAGTATTGGGGCGAAGGTTCTAACAGAGCTCGTAACTGGCAACGTTATGACTTAGGTGGTTCTACAAAGCTTTCATTTGAAGAAGGCGTTGACTCTTACGTTACTTACGCTGGTTCACTTCACGATAACGTTAACAAGAGTCTTTATAAAGTTAAATCTACAATGTGCAACTGTGGTGTTACTACAATCCCTGATTTACAGAGAGATGCAAAATTAACACTCGTTTCAGCAACAAGTATTGTTGAAGGCGGTTCACACGACGTTATGCTTAAAACAAGCAGTGGTAATATAAGATAAACAAAAACGCTCTCACTTTCGTGAGAGCGTTTTTTAGTGCTGAGTGCTGAGTGCAAAGTGATGAGTTTCGGAAGCCTTACGGCTTGATTGTAAATGATAAAATAAATTTTCTCATAAAAAACGCCTCTCTTCGAAGAGAGGGGGACCGCCTTTTCGTTTAGTTGCTTGTTTTAATAAATTTTCAAGCGTGTTGAAACTTAATAAACTAAACAAAATTCTTTGGGTGGTGGAGAGTTCTTTGAAACGAGGTTGATTTTATTGATGTAGTTAGTCGATGAAGAAACAATTTTTTTGAATTTATAACTAAACCGACCAATTGCTTTAAAAGAGGTTAACTCGTGGCGAAGAACTCTCCACCATTCCGTTTTTATTTTTAATGAAAACAAATTTATTTGTCGCCTGAACACAATTTAATAACATTCAATTTGTGAAATGAATGGTCCCCCTCTCTTCGAAGAGAGGCGTGGTTATAAAAACAACTACATTCGTTCATTTATGCCAGTGGCAATTGTAGGGGCAGACCTTTGGTCGCCCGCAACGGAATGCAGAATGCAGAATGCAAAATGCAGAATTTCGGGACCTGCGGTCAGCATTGTAAATAATAAAAACAACTACATTCGTTCATTTATGCCAGTGGCAATTGTAGGGGCTTAAGCTTCGGTCGCCCGCCAACGAGTGCTGAGTGCTGAGTGCAGAGTGCTGAGTTGTGGGTCTGCGACGCTATTATAAATGCAGAATTCAGAATGCAAAATGCAGAATTGTGGGTCTGCGACGCTATTAAATACAAATAAAAACAACTACATTCGTTCATTTAAGATGAAAATGAATTAATGTAGTTGTTATTGATATTTTATTATAATCAAGCCGTAGGCTTCCGAAACTCAGCACTCAGCACTCAGCACTCAGCACTGAATTCTGCATTCTGCATTCTTTTAGCTAAGTTTATGGTTTTCGTCTGAGCAAGAAACTGAAACGTCGGCAAAGCTTTCTATATTTGCTGTGATTGTTAAGGTAATTGTTTGCTCTTTATCTCCACAAACGGGAAGTGTCTGGAAGCAACCTTTAATAGTATCTAAAGTAACTTCTGTGCCACCACCTAAAAGGTTAGAAAGTGTGTCTGAACCGACTTCTTCTACTACCCTTTCACCATCTTCGTTATACTTAAACTCAATTACAGCTCTTTTACCATTAACGCCAGTAATAGCGCTCATAGAAAAAAGACGCCCTACAGAACTTAAAATATTACGTTGGTTGTCAAGGCAGGTTTTTTCTCTTGCATCGCCTGTTACTGAATTAAAAATAGGAACAGCAACTGCAACAAGAATTGCCATTATAACAACAACAATCATAAGTTCAACTAAAGAAAAGCCTTTTTTAGTTTTAATAAAACGAAACATTTTTACCATCTCCATAATCAGTGAGAAAAATCCGTAACTTTTATATTGTTATAATAGCACAACTGTAAAAATTTGTAAATACCTTTTACAATTTATTTACATAAAAGAAAAAACCTACAAGGCGAACCTTGTAGGTTTTTTAATTTTAAACTAATCAGGTAAGGTCGTGTGGATCCTTTTCAAGACCTGTATTTGTAACACAAGTAGTTGTGAAAGTAGCTGTACCATCAGCATTACCATCAATAACAACTTGAATTGCACTATTCTCTACTGGGCAATATGGAACTGTCTGGAAGAGACCTGCTAAATCATTGTATGAGAAAACACCATTTGCAGGAACAGTATCTCCTTCCATAGCTGTACCCCAAGCTGTTACAGCTTTATTAGCAACTGTTACACCAGTATAATAGCCTCTTGTACCATCATCTTTGTTGATTACAAAGATAGTCTGAGCAGTTGTATCTACAACATTCTTCTCTAAAAGTGCTGTATTAAGTGTAGAAATGATTGAACGTTGGTTATCGATACAAGTTTTTGCTCTTGAGTTACCTGTAACTGAGTTGAAGATTGGCACAGCAACTGCAACGAGGATAGCCATGATAACAACAACGATCATTAATTCAACGAGTGAGAAACCTTTTTTGCTCTTCATAAATTTAAACATTTACGAACAACTCCTTTTCTAATTAAAAATATTTTTATGTATTCCATTATATGTAAAAGGCTTTCGCCTTAATACACACTCTGAAACGTACGGGATTTTCCCGTTTCACAAGAAAGTGGGAATTTTCCGTAACTTTCTCTATCTGTATATTATCACACTATTTTCGTTTTGTAAAGGGTTTTTTGAAAAATTTTTGATTTTTTTGAAATTTTGGGGTTGGGTGTTAGATTTTAGGGGTTGGGTGTTGGGTTGTAGGGGCAGACCTGCGGTCGCCCGCCAGTTTATTCATAATTTTGCGGGAGAGCAGAGCTCTTCCCCTACGGGTTTATAAAAATAACTACATTCGTTCATTTAAGGTGAAAATGAATGAATGTAGTTTTTGTTATTCATATTTTAATTTTATCAAACGCGAAGCGTTTCCGAAACTCAGCACTCAGCACTTTAAAGCCTTCCAAAATTGTGCATTATGCATTGTGAATTGTGAATTTATAACGAATTACAGCTTACTTTCATCATAATTCGCTCTAACTCCACCAATAAATTTGGGTCTGGTTCGTGCGGCTAAAATTATTGCATTACCAACTGTTTTTTCTGAAAGTTTAACTGGCACCGCAACGCTTTTTAAGTGCATACCAATTAAAACTCCGCCAATATCAATACCAGCATCTGCTTTTATATTTTCTAATGCAACAGGGTTTTCCATATATTTATAAGCCGCAGTAGCAAAAGAACCACCAGCCTTTGGAGCAGGTACTACGTTAACGTATTCCCCGAACGGCACAGCTTTTCTTTCAACAATTATTGCTCTGTTTAAATGCTCACAGCATTGAGCTGCAATAAAAATGCCCTTTTCTTTAAATACTTTATTAAGTGCTAAAAAAACCTTTTCACCAAGCTCAGGGCTTGAATTAGTACCCATATTATCGCCAAGAATTTCACTTGAAGAGCAACCAACGACAACAATGTCGTTGGTTGTTAAGTTTGCTTTTTCAATTAATTCTTCTGCGATTTTTTTAAGCCCGGCTGTTATATTCTCAATAAACTCCATAAATTAATATTCACCATATCTTGTAAGTAACTGAATTGCAGAAATTCTGTCTTCAGCAAGAACTATATTTGTTTCGCCATAAATTTCATTCTGGAGAGTCTGTGCTGCGAGTGGGTAGTCAACTGCCCAGTACCACATAGAAGTGTTACAAGCCTTAAGTGCTTCATCACAAGGCGCTAAAACTTGCTTAACTTCATAAGTAGCCCAACCCTCATTAACTGCTCTTGTTGCTAATTTTGCAATTTCTGTTGTAGAATAGCTTGTTTGTAAATAAGGTAAGAAGGTTGCTATATAATCATCAACTTCTGAAACTTCAATATTCTTACATTCCTGAAGCATTGCCATAATAACCTGACGTTGACGACGTGTTCTGCTCTTATCACCATCACTGTCACATTTACGGCTACGGCAGAAAGCAAGTGCTTCATCACCTGTTAATGTAACTGCATCGCCTGCTTCAATGCTACAATTATCATAATTTGCATTCATATAGTTTGCTTCGTACTGCATAACAGGAACGGTTACACCGCCGAATTCATCAATAGCCGCCTTAAAGAGTGCAAAGTTAATAAGTGCATAACCATCAATTCTGATTTTGAAGTTGTTCTCAATTGCAGGAATAAGACCATCAACACCATAGAATGGGAATGCAGCGTTAATCTTATTAAACGTGCCACCATTACCATCTGGGTTCTCAATATATGCAAATGAATCACGCATAATTGAAGAAATTGTAATTGTTTTCTTCTCGGTATTGATTGATAAAATCATAATACTATCTGTAAGACCTGCAATAGCATTTGGGTTTCTTGTATCAACACCGCAGCATAAAATATTAATAACGTGATTTCTGTAAATCAAATCTGCATCATTTGTTGCCCACTCTCTGAGAGCAGCCTTAAAGCTTGCGGCTGTTTCTTCATAAATCATATCAAAATACTCGTCTGATGCTAAAGTTTCTGGAACTGTTTCTTCGTCATCAAAGTCATATTTATTAGTATCTACAATCATATTGCTTGGGTCAGTCATTTCTTTATATTTAACAAAAATAACTGTACCTGCAGCTATAGCAACAACAAGAATAAGTGAAATTACAATAAGTAAAATCTTCTTGCCAGACTTAGCTGACTTCTTTGTCTTTTTTACCTTTTTAGCCATTTTTCATTCTTCTTTCTTTTATTACTCTGCGGGTTCTTCAGATACTTCTGCACCTAAAAGACCCAAATCATCAAGACATTCAGGACAATCACACAACACTGTTGCATCCGGGAATATGTAATAATGATATTCTTTCTTATCAGTTTCCTCAAAAGCGCACTGTGGAATTTCTGCATTAGCTAATTTCTCATAAAAATTAACACCCGCTAAATCTCTACGCTTTAAGAAATAACCACTCTCACAACCCGTATCATAATCAACGTTAGGGTCAGGTCTGTAGCCACCACGTATATCACCTAACGTAAAGGCTGTATCTGCATCAGGTGAAGCTTCGTATTCTAATAAAAAGCACTCTTTACCAGCATATTCAGCAAGAACCTCTTTGCCACCTACAGCTGTCGGGAAGTTAGATTTATGATTTGCCATATCCATTCTTATTACAGGTTGTTTTTTACCATTATCAAGCATTCCATTCATTGCTTCCTGAACAACAACAGAAATCATCTGCCTGTTCATAACACAATCATTAATTCGTTGTGTTTTTGAAACACCCCTATATACAGGAATAGCAACTGCAGAAAGAATAGCAAGCACGGCAACAACTAACATTAATTCAGTTAACGAGAAACCTTTTTTACTACGTAAAACCTTCATTGTTTTCACCTCTAAACTTCATAATATCACAAACATACACTTTTTTCAAGAAAAAAGCTTATTCTTTAATATTTGTTAATATTTATAAAGTGTCTTTAAAAGTGCAATTTCTCTTTCGTAGCCATCAATATCATTAGGTGTTTCTAAAAAGAATGGTAAATCTTTTAATTTTTCGTGATTTATAATTCTTGTAATAGCTTCAATTCCTAAAAAGCCATCGCCGATTTTTTCGTGTCGGTCTTTATGACTCTCAAAAGGATTTTTAGTATCATTAAGATGAATTGCCTTTAATCTGTTAAGACCTATAATTCTATCGAATTCAGCTAAAACACCATCTAATTTATTGACAATATCATAACCACCGTCATAAACGTGGCAAGTGTCAAGGCATACACCTAATTTATCATTCAAGTTAACTTTGTCAATTATAGCCTTTATTTCCTCAAAGCTTCTGCCGACCTCACTACCCTTACCTGCCATAGTTTCAAGTAAAATAATAGTTTTCTGGTCTTCTGTTATAACTTCGTTAAGCATTGAAGAAATATAATCTATTCCGACTTCGACACCCTGACTTACGTGACTACCAGGGTGAAAATTATACATCGCACCCTCTATATTGTCAAGTCGCATAATATCATCAAGCATCGTGTTTTTTGCAAACTCACGAAGCCCCTCATCTTTAGCACAGGCATTCATTGTGTATGGAGCGTGAGCTAAAACAGAAAGAATGCTGTTTTCTTTTCTGTATTCATTAAAAGCGTTTATATCATCTAAATCAAGTGGCTTTGCAGCACCACCACGTGGGTTACGTGTAAAAAACTGAAATGCATTAGCACCAATTCTTACCGCCTCTTTGCCCATAGCTAAATAGCCACCAGAGCTCGATAAATGACAACCAATTTTAAACATCTTATTCTCCTAATTTATGAATAAATAAGCCACTTAAAAGCTTCGGCTCAAACCAAGTTGATTTTGGTGGCATTATTTTATTTGCATCTGCAATATCCATTAAATCATCAAGGGTTGTAGGATACATTGAGAAAGCAACTGTCATATCTTCTTCAACTCGTCTTTCTAATTCCTTAAGCCCTCTTATACCGCCGATAAAATCAATTCTTTTATCAGTTCTCGGGTCACCAATTGAAAGAATTGGTGACAAAAGATTACTCTGAAGAATAGACACGTCAAGTCTCTGGACAGGGTCATTTTCATTAAACGTTCCTGACTTTGCCTTTAAAACGTACCATTCGCTATCAAGATACATACCAAAAGTATGCTTTTCCTTTGGACTAAAAGGCTCTTTGCTGTCTGTTTTTTCTACTTCGAATTTATCTTCAATTTTATTTATAAACTCATCTTTAGTATTACCATTCAAATCTTTAACAACACGGTTATAATCCATTATAGCAAGAGCTTTTGCAGGGAACAAAACAGCTAAAAAGAAATTAAATTCTTCTGTACCATCATACTGTGGATTTTCTTCACGGCGTTTTTTACCTACGTTTACCGCCGAAGCACAACGATGGTGACCATCGGCAATATAAAATGCACCAGCGCTCTCTAAAAGTGAAGAAAGCTTATTATTTAATTCTTCATCTTCAATTACCCATACTGTATTAGCAATGCCGTCTTCTGTTTTAAAATCATAAACAGGTGAATTGTTGTTTTTAAAATCTGCAACTATTTCTTCAACCTCGTCACATTCCTTATAACAAAGGAAAATAGGACCAGTATTAGCATCACAGGTGTCAACGTGACGGATACGGTCTGCTTCTTTATCAGCACGTGTTAATTCGTGCTTTTTAATCTGATTATTAATATAATCATCAATAGAAGCACAACCCACAAGACCAGTCTGCTCTCTGCCGTTCATTATCTGACGATAGATATAAAAGCATTTCTTTTCATCTTGCTTCATAACGCCGTCTTTTTCGAGTTTTTCTAAATTTTCTTTCGCTTTTTTATAAACCTCATCTGAATAAAGGTCAACACCTTTTTTTAAATCAATTTCTGCTTTATCAACGTGAAGAAATGAGTAAGGGTTTCCCTTTACCATTTCTCTCGCTTCAGAGCTATTCATTACATCGTAAGGTAATGCTGCTACACGTGAAGCATATTCTTCCACTGGGCGTAATGCTTTAAATGGTTTAAAAACTGCCATAGCAAAAACTCCTGTTAAAATTATTTATCATTCAAAACTGATAACTGTGTTTTTCTCCGCTGATTCAAAGATTGCTTCCATAAGGCGCATAAGTCTTACTTGCTGAGCGTGAGTGATAAGTGGCTTTGCACCATTTCTTAAGCAATCATAAATATTATTATAATAATCTGCCCATTTAACCTCGATTTTTTCGAGTGGGAATTCTTTTATTGTTTCATCAGTTCTTGGTGCCATTGTTTTGGTTATACCAGCACCTGCCTGAATTGGCACTGCATCTATTTTTTCCCAGTCTTTGATTTTAACGATTTTACCGTTTAAATCCCAGTCGGTAATAATTGCAGTACCATTCTCACCACAAACGTACCAACGTGGTGCTTCAATAAAGTTATTTGTAAGAACTTCAACAACACATTCAGGTCCATCTTTGAATTTAATGAGTGTTCTGAAGCCGTCATCACACTCGTCATTTGTGATGTGTGTAACAGTAGCGTAAACTGACTCGATTGTTTTACCCTCGTTAATCATAAGAATCTGGTCAAGAAGATGAACACCCCAGTCAAATACCATACCGCCGCCGTGTTCTTTTTCCTGGCGCCAGTCACCAGGAATACCACGTGAACCATAAACACGTGAATCAATTGAGAAAACTTTACCTAATTCATTTTTGTCTATTATATTTTTAATAGTTCTGTAGTCGTTATCCCAACGTCTGTTCTGATGAACTGTAAAGAGTTTACCTGTTTCTTCAGAAGTTTTAATCATCTCGGCTAAATCTGCTGAGCACATTGTAACAGGCTTTTCAGAAATAACGTTTTTACCTGCTTTCATAGCACGGATTGCAATATCCTTGTGAGAGTCATTATATGTAGCACAAACAATAAGCTCTACACTACTATCTGCCAAAACGTCTTCAAAGCTTTCGTAAGCCTTTACGTTATTTTCACGAGCTAATTCGCATCTTTCTTCTTTGATATCATAGATACCAACAAGATTAAAGTTTTCAAATTTCTCTATATTGTCAGCGTGGTATTTACCCATTCCACCGTAACCAACAACGACTGTGTTTATTTTTGACATATTCCCTATCCCTTTTCTTGAATTAAAAATTAAAAATTAAGAATTAAGAATTGTGGGGCAAGCCGATTATAAAATTATCCAACAAACTACTCGTTTCATTTATTGTTTTTGAAATTTTTCATTTTTTATTCTTAATTCTTAATTAAAACACGCAGTGTTTCTTAAATCCACCAAGCTTCTTTGAGGTCTTCTTTAATTATGCATTTTTTGAGAAGCTCAACTGCCTTTTCGAGACCTTCATTCTGGCTCATTAATGAATCCTCGTGTTCGATTGAAATTGCGTAATCGTAACCAACCATACGAAGATTACTCATAACATCTTTCCAGTAAAGCTCATCATTACCATAACCAACTGAACGGAAAATCCATGAACGATTAATTTCATCTGCATAAGATTTTGTATCTAATACACCATTTACAGAAGTGTTAATTTTATCAATCTTTGTGTCTTTAGCGTGGAAATGGAATATAGCATCACCTAAAGCACGAATAACAGCAACAGGCTCCATACCCTGCCAGATAAGGTGAGAGAGGTCAAGGTTTGCACCTATTTCTTTACCAACTGCATTACGAAGCTTTAAAAGACTTTCTGTATTATAAACACAGAAACCAGGGTGAAGCTCGAGTGCAATTTTATCTACACCGTGAGCCGTGCTGAATTTAACAAATTCTTTCCAGTAAGGAATAAGAACCTCGTTCCATTGCCATTCTAAAATTTCACCAAAATCATTTGGCCAAGGGCAAGTAACCCAGTTTGGATATTTTGCAGTTTCACAGTCACCAGGGCAACCTGAAAATGTGTTAATCTGATGAACGCCTAATTTTTCTGCTAAAAGAACTGCTTTTCTTAAATCATCATCAAAGCTCTTTGCAATCTCTTTATTAGGATGCACAGGGTTACCGTGACAGCTAAGAGCACTGATTTCAACATTATATTTTTTAAGAAGTGCTTTAAACTCTTCTAATGCTTTTTCATCGTTTAAAAGTATATCTGGGTCAGCGTGGTCTTTACCAGGGTAACCACCGCAACCAATTTCTACCATTTCGAGACCTAATGATGAAAAATATTTTAAAGCTTCTTCTAAAGATACGCTACCTAAAAGATTTGTAAGTACACCTAATTTCATTTTACTCACTCCTGATTAAAAATTTTCTTTGAGCCATTTGTAGCTACGTGTAATATCCTCAAGTCCTGTTGGTACAGGGTCATCATTTTCTAAAATCACCCAATCGAGACCAATTGCCTTTACACCTTTTACAACATCGAGTAAATCGTTTTCGCCTTCGCCTAAAGCAGTTGGCTTATGATTTTTACCATCCTTAATGTGAATTAAAGCAATCTGGTCTTTATGTGCTGGTAAATACTCAGAATTCTTAATACCAGCGCAGAAGCTCCAGTATGTATCAACCTCTAATTTACACTGTTCTCCAATTATATCCATAGCAGTTTTACCATCCTTTAAATCTTCGAACTCTTCTGTGTGGTTGTGATAATATGTATTCATACCGATTTTCTCTGCCTCTATATTAGCATTACCTAATACATCTGCAGTGTTTTTTGCTTCTTCGTAAGTTGAGTGTGGCGCACCACCAACACCTAAATATTTAGTTCCGAGTATTTTGTGGAACTCTAATGTTTTAGCGAGATTCTCTTTTTCAAAATCATCAAGACCTAAATGTGTGCCAACTATTGTAAGACCTAATTCGTCACATCTTTTCTTTAAATCTTCTGCAGAAACGTTTTGATAACCAGCGAATTCAACACCATCAAAACCAATTTCTTTTACCTTACCTAAAATCTCTAATAAATCGTTACCATTTTCAATATGGTCACGAACTGAATACAATTGAACTGCAAATTTCATATTAGTTACCTCTTAATCTTTAAAATATACTGGAACACCAGTTTTTGCTGATTCGTAAATTCCTTCAAGAATTCTTGTAACACAAAGTGCCTGTCTTGGTGGGACTGGAACTTCTGTATCTTTGAGAATTGAGTTAACCCATTTTCTTGCTTCAACGTCCTTAGGGTCGTCGCATTTAATACCCTCAAAGAATGCTGCCCCACCGCTTTCAAAGCTTGGTGTTTCAATAACCTGACGTTGATTTTTTATGTAGTTTACAACAACTCTGTCATTACGTGTATCTACACCACCCTCGTCACCACAAATTGTGTAACAAGCTTCGTCAGGGTCTGCCACATTAAGTGCCCAGCTTGACTGAAGATTTATAACCGCACCATTTTTCATTTTGATAAATCCGAATGCTGAATCTTCAACTGTATATTTCTTAGGGTCCCAAGGCCCCCAGTCATTACCTTGTTCTTCTTTATCAGCTAATTTTCTGAATGTCTGACCCACAACCATTTCTGGCTCATAGTTATTCATAATCCAGAGAGTCATATCAAGAGCGTGAGTACCAATATCAATAAGCGGACCGCCACCCTGCTCATATTCGTTAAGGAACACGCCCCAGGTCGGAACTGCTCTACGACGAACTGCATAAGCATTAGCATAATACATATCGCCAAACTCACCTTTTTCGGCACAAGCCTTTACGTAAAGGTTTTCTGCTGTATTTCTATTCTGGTAGCCAATAGAAAGCTTTTTACCTGTTCTTTCAGAAGCTTCGCACATTTTAACTGCTTCTTCATAGGTTTTTGCCATTGGCTTTTCACACATAACGTGTTTACCACTTTCAAGAGCATCAATTGTAATAAAACTATGTGAACGGTTAGGAGTACAAACGTGAACAACATCTATTGTTTCATCTTTTAAAAGCTCTTTATAATCCTCATAAGCTTTGGCATCAGGTGTACCAAATTCTTTAACAGCTTTTTCTGCTTTTTCTAAAATAATATCGCAAAAAGCAACCATTTCTACTTCTTCAATTTTCTTTAAAGCAGACATATGCTTACTGTTTGCAATACCTCCGCAACCAATAACACCAACTCTTAATTTTGCCACAAGGAATACCCCCTATATGTTGTAAAATTCACCTTTTTATTATACTACTTCTACAATATATTTCAATAGTATTTCTTCTTTTTTTGCATTAAATATTGAAAAAATTTAATGTTTATTGTATATTAAACCAAGATGAATTTGAAAGGACTTTTTGATATGGCAAAAAAGAAGGTTTATGCAGTCGCAACTTCACATTTAGACACTGTCTGGAGTTGGGATTTAGAAGAAACTATAAGAGAATATATAAAAGCAACTCTTTTAGAAAATTTCCACTTATTTGAGAACTACAAAACATATAAATTCTCATTTGAAGGTTCTTACCGTTACGAGCTTATGGAAGAATACTACCCTGAGCTTTATAACAAAATGAAAGAATACATAAAAACAGGAAGATGGAACGTGTGCGGTTCTGCTTTTGAAAATGGTGATGTTAACGTACCATCTCCAGAAGCACTTATGAGAAATATTCTTTATGGTAATTCATATTTCAGTGAAAAGTTTGGTAAACGTTCAACCGATATTTTTCTCCCTGACTGTTTTGGTTTTGGCTGGGCACTCCCAAGTGTAATGCACCACGCTAACTTAAAAGGCTTCACTACACAAAAGCTTACCTGGGGTTCTGCTTACGGAATGCCATTTAATATAGGCAGATGGCGTGGCGTTGATGGTAACGAAGTTTTCGCAGTAGTAAACCCTGGCTCATACTCCCGCCCTTTCAAGCAAATCAGAGACTGGGATTTTATACACGGTAAATTAGAAGAAAACGAAAAATTTGGACTCAACTGGGATTACCAATTCCACGGCACAGGCGACCGTGGTGGTGCAACAGAGGAAGAAAGCGCAATTCTTTTAGAAGAGGCTGTTAAATTAAATGATGACGAGTTAGAAATACACCCTGCTTCTGCTGACGAAATCTTCTATGACCTCGACAATTTAAGTGATGAAGCCAAAGCAAAGCTTCCTTTATGGAACAACGAGCTTGTAATGCAAAATCACGCTGTTGGTGGTTACACTTCACGTGTTATGAGCAAACGCTGGAACAGATACATGGAAGAACTCGGTGATATGGCTGAAAGAAGCTCAGTTTTAGCTGACTTCTTTGGTGTTAACCCTTACAACAAAGCCTCTCTTACACGTGCCTGGAAGCGTGGTATTGCTCACCATTTCCACGACGATATGCCTGGTACATCCTGCCAGAGAGTTTACAAACGCTCATGGAATGATTTATTCGTTTCAATGAATCAGTTCAAAAACGAAATGGAAACCTCACTTTCAGCTCTCACCTCACTTATAGACACTTCATTCTGTGAAGGCAGAGCAGTTGTTGTTTATAACTCAATAGAATTAGAAAGAACTGGCGTTGTTACTGTAAGACTTAATGATTTTAAAGCAAAGTTCGTAAAAGTATTTGATAAAAACAAAAATGAAGTTCCTGCACAGATAATTTCTAAGAAAAACGGCGTTACAGAGATTGTTTTTGTAGCTAAGTTAAATGGTGTAGCTTTAAAGGCTTACGATATAAGAGAAAGTGACAAAGCTTCAGATATAGAATCAACTCTCAAAGTTACCGAAAACACCTTGGAAAACGAAAAATATGTTGTTACACTCAATGAAAATGGTGATATTAAATCCGTTTTCGATAAATCTTTAAATCAGGAGCTTTTAAAAGCACCTGTTGTTACAGGTCTTTTCAACTACAATGGTTCTGAAAACTGGCCTGCATGGGAAATGAACTATGAGGAAGCTAACAAAGCACCTGACAGAATTCCACAATTAGTGTCAAAAGAAATTATTGAAGAAGGCGAAGCTCGAGTTGCTATAAAGGTCACACAGAAAGACGACAGAAGCACATTCACAAAAATCATTTCCTTAAGCTATGGCTCAGAAATTGTTAGTGTAAATAATGAGGTTGAATGGCAAGCTCTTCGCACAATGGCAAAGAATATTTTCACACTCACCGCAATTAACGATAAAGCAACCTTTGACTTAGGTTTAGGTGCTATTGAGCGTGGTAATATGAGCGACAAGCTCTTTGAAGTACCAGCACAGAAGTGGGCAGATATCACCTCACAAAATGGCGAATTCGGTGTTTCAATTTTAAGTGACTGTAAATATGGCTGGGATAAATTCAACATTAACACACTCCGCCTTACAGCAATTCACACACCTAAAAAGAATTATAGAATTGACTCAATGCAATCTATGATGGATTTAGGTCTTAACAGATATTCTTACGCTATTATGGGTCACGCCGGTAAGGTTTCAAAAGAGACACAAAGAGAAGCAAGATTTTTCACTCAACCACTTGTTGCAGTTGAATGCAGTAAGCATACCGGAGCCCTTGGCAGTGAATATTCTTTCCTTACACTTTCTGATTCTTCTGTTATAGTAAGAGCTATTAAAAAGGCTGAAAACAGTGATGAAATTATAATCCGTCTTAATGAAGGCAAAAAAGAAGAAATCAAGAACTTCACACTTTCTGTTGGCAATGGAATTGAAAGTGCAAAAGAAGTTTATGCGAGTGAAGAATTTATTGCTGAAGCAACTGTTAAAAACGATAAACTCACCACCTCATTTAAACCTTATGAAATTAAAACATTTGCATTGAAATTAAAGAATGCAAGTACACAGGCTACAAAACAGACAAATACTCAGATTAACCTTGATTACAACAAAAACATTGTTACAAAGCAAGGCAAAAAAGGTGATTTTGAGTACACATTACCTTATGAAATCACACCTGAAAACTTTACAATTTTTGGTGATGAACATAAAATAAATAAAGACGGTAACAACGTTTTAGCCTGCAACAAACAAAAAATTGCTATTCCTGAAAACAGCAAAAAGCTTACACTTATCTGCGCTTCATTTAATAGCGATAAAATTGCAGATTTTATAATTGACGACGAAGTTACAACTAAATTTATTCCATCTGCATTCGAAAGAGTTGCACGTTGGGATATGTACGACTTTAAAGAGACTGCAAGAATTAAAGATTGCTCTGTTGCATTTGAAAGCACACACTGTCATAAAGATGGTGAAGACGTAATTGCAAAGCTCGTTTACTTCTTTGCTGTTACATTTGATGTAAACGGCAAAAACGAACTTGTTTTACCAGAAGATAGTGACATTTTAATTCTTTCCGCAGTTGCTTCTGATAGTGAACTCGCAGAAATAAAAACTCCTCTTTTAGAAGAAGTTCCAAAACGTAAATTCACTTTCAGAATGACTGACGAAGAAAAGCAAAACTACAAATTTGAACGTCTCAAGAAAAATATGGGCGACAAGAAGTTCCACGAAAGAAAGAATTGGGGAAAAGACTATTGATTCGCTACGCTCAAAATTCAGAATGCAGAATTCAAAATGCAGAATTTCGGGTCTGCGACGCAATTATAATTAAATATCTATAACAATAAAATCATCCTATCATTATTAGTTAGTAAAAAAGCCAACTTTAAATGATAGGATGAATTATATTATTAAAATAAAAATAATTCTGCACTCTGCATTCAATAAAAATTCCCGACAAATTCTTGTCGGGAAAATTTTTATTAAAGTAAACCGCCAATTAACATTTTAACGTAAGTAACAATGAGGTTAGGAATTGCTACAAAGAAATTCATAATTGTCTGGTCAATTGTACCAATCGGGTCAGTAGGAAGATAAGTGTCATCTAAATCTGCTGCCTTGTCAGTCTTTTTAATAGCATAGCTATCAATCTTTGTTAACTTCTGAACTTCTTCTGGTTTATCTTCATTTTTATCAGATAATACGTATGCATTGTAGATAAGCTTATCGCCGTCAATTGTAATACCAGCGAAGCATCCACCAGCATTAGGGTTAGTTTCGTTACCCTCTTCGTCACGTTCTGAACGAGTTGTTGAGTAAACGTCTGCACAATCAAAGATTGGGTCCATAGCATCCTCGTTTACACCGTAACGCTTTGTACCAGCAGTACTTGGAAGAGCATAAATTGTACCATCTGGGTTAAGAGCAAATTTTGTTTCAACGCCGTTGTAAACTTCAGTTACATATTCAACGTTTTCAACAACTGCATCGCCTTTAACCTGCTTAGTTCTCATATACATATGGTCGTGACCTGAAAGAACCAAATCAACGTCTGTCTGGTCAATAATTTCAATAAGAACTTCACGTAATAAAACTGTATCTGGCTTGTTGATGTTTTTACCTGCTGAATATGGTGCACGGTGAGTTAAAAGAATCTTCCACTGTGCATCAGAAGCAGTTAAATCATTAATAATCCAGTTTCTTTGTGCTTCTGTCATTGGATACATATCATTTGTGTTAAGAACACAGAAGTGAGCTGTACCATAATCGAATGAATAGAAAGTACCATTAGTACCATTTAAAAGACCATCTTCGCCTTTAAGATTAAACGTAGTATTGAACCAACCAACGTTTAATTTATTTGTAATGTTACCCTCGTGGTTACCTGCAACAGGAGCAAGAGTTAATTTGTTGTTATATTTACCGAAGTTCTGGCTGTAATACTGCCATTCTTCATTTGTACAATCGTTAACGAAGTCACCCATATTAACAACTAACTCTGCTTTAGGGAATGTTTTGACTGCAGCGCCCATAACCTTTGAAGCAGCTTCAAAGTTTTCGTAATTACTTGCCTGAACGTCTGCAATAGCAATAAATGTAAAGCTATCGTCACCATTATCTGTAAAGAATGAACCTACGTCACCCCATACGTCATTCTGAAGGCTACCTAAACGATAGTAATATGTAGTACCTTTTTTAAGACCGGTTGCTACAACCTTATGATTGTAATAATCCTGAAAGCTCTTTGAAGTACCTTCAAAAGAAATAGCCTTATCAAAACCAGTAACAAGATAATCTGAAGCTTTAACAACCTGTGCTACTGAATCGCAATCATCAGGAGTAAACCAAGAAAATCCCCTTTGAGTTTCTGTATCACCGTAAACTGTACAGCTCTGTCTTTCAACTACGTAGCCTGATTTATCGCCTTCTTCAGCAGATGCTGAGAATACGAAGCAAGAAACAAGCATTAACACAGCAAGAACAGCCGAAAGTGACTTTTTAACTGTATTTTTCATAACTAACCTCCGAATATTAGTACCCATAGTACCACATTTTGATTACTAAAGTATTATACACCCGTATTACAATATTTGTCAATATTTTTTTAGTGAATCTACTGATAGTAAACCCCTTAATTTTTCATTTTATATTCTGAATCAAGCATTGCAATCAAGCCTTCACAGATATCATCATACGTCACATGGAAATTACCAGTATACCACGGATCTGCGACATCTGTTTTTCTGTCAGTATAGTCCATAAGCTTTTTAACTTTATTTTCTGGGTCAGAGCCAAAAATTCTCATAATATTTCTTATGTTGTTACTATCCATACAAATGAATAAATCATAATTTTCATAGTCGCTCTTTTTAACTTGTGTTGCTCTTTTACCATCGCACGAAATACCGTGTTCAGCTAAAATCTTTTTTGCTGGTGGGTAAACAGGGTTACCAACACCCATAAAAATCTCTTCACTGCTTGTTGCCATTGAGCAAACAGAAAACTCATTCTCTCTGCCCTGCTTTTTAAGCATATCTTTAAATATAAACTCTGCCATAGGACTTCTGCAAATGTTGCCGTGACATACGAAGTTGATTTTTAGCATTCTTTACATATCCTTTCATATCTTTATAAACCCTTATAAATACTAAGGTTATTGAACATTTAACTTCCTCTACTATTTTACATAACTTTATGTAATTTTACAAGACTTAATAACCGAAGGGTGCAAAATAAGGTGTAAACCACATTTGTTTACACCTTGATATTTACACTCGTTTTAAAATCAATAAGTATTAGAAATCAAACTACTTTTATTAAAGGATTGTTAGATTTTTCTTTTGATATTCTTTTTACTTCTTGAGAAGCATCTTCAAAACCTAAGTGAGTATATGTATTTAGGGTTACACTAATATCAGAATGTCCCATAATATATTGTAAAGTCTTAGGATTCATCCTAGCTGAAGCCATACGACTACAAAATGTATGCCTACAAACATGCGGTGTAATTCTAGGGATTTGAAGCTTATATATTGAGTTATACTTTTCACAAATGTGTTGAAAGTATTTTTCCCAATGCATAGCGACCATCGGATTATCACTTCTATCCAGCCACAAAAATCCAGCATAACCATCTATTATCGGCTCAATCTTAGGTGTTTTCCTGTTTTTTATTACTTTTTTGAAACATTCTGCTACCTCTTCTGTCATAGGAATCTGACGAACACCACTAGCAGTCTTTGGTTCAACGATTTTATAACCTATACCATTATAGCGTTGCAATTGGTGGTCAACATTTATTTTCATGTTTACAAAATCAATATCAGACAATGTTAGACCGACAAATTCTGATATGCGAAGTCCAGTATTTAATAAAATATATATTCCGTCATAGTACTTACAAAAATGTTTATCTTCTTGAACAAAATTTAGAAATCTTCGTTCATCCTCACGTGAAATAGCTTCTCTTGTGACGCTGTCATTATAAATAACAGACATCAGTTCAAAGGCAAAAGGATTTTTACGAATTAAGTCATCATCAACAGCTACCTGAAACGCTGGTCTTAACACACCTCTTATGGTTCGAATAGTGCTGTAACCTTTTCCGTCCTTTTGCATTTTTATAAGCCAACTTTTCGCATCCGACAATTTCACCCTGTCTATTCGATTACTACCAAAAGGGTCTTTCTTTAAGAGATTTATAACCGTTCTATAGGATGCTTCTGTTGTCGGTCTTACATTTTTCTTTAAAGATACATATATTTCCGTCAATTCAAGAACTGTTAGTTTACCGCCCTCTGGTGTTATCTGGTCAAAAATATCAGCTTGTATCTGTCGCTCTTTTTCTCTAAGAGAAACTTCAATTGGTTTACCAGCTAATTGAGGGTCATGGACATCTAATCTCCAACTGTAAACGTATTTCTCTTCGCCAAAATTATTTATGTACTTGTATCTATAACGACCATTACCAAGTTGAATTTCACCATTGCGTAAAATTCTGCCTTTTTTATCTTTTCTTTTATTGTTCATGTTTTAACTCCTTTTCTATCAGTATTGATAAAAAAGACTATTATACAGTCTTTCTATATTAACACAAAAATTATAATCTTCAATAACAATCAACTATATAATTCTTATATAACTGACACATCATCTATAAATTTTTCAAACTTTTTTCGTTTTATTTGTAATCGGTTTCCTTTCATCAGTAGAAAATCTGCATTAGGATTGGCATGAATTATACTTCTTAATCGTACATGTCCTATACCGAAGTATTGTGAAGCCTCTTCAATTGACAATGTATACTTTTCACTTAAAGGAACAGCTTTACTTTTCTTTGGAGAATTATTAGTTATTATGAAATACGGCATATCGTTACATTTTGCTTGACTTTCGTTCATAATCTATACCTTCTTTCTTTAAATTTCAAACAACCTAAAATTAAATTTGGGATTTTGTTTCAATACTAACAACTATTTCGCCACCTTCTTCTTTAGCTCTATGCTTTAAATCATCATAGTCTTTATATTCAGAGGATGGTATAGAAAATTCTTTATAAACACCATCTTCCGCATAGTGATAAACAATGATATCTAATTTTCTAAGAAGCTCTCTTAATTCAACTTGCATTGGTTGCTTTTGCTTTGCTTCATAAAGTAAATATAGTTCTGGTGGATATGTAGATGTAATAACTACATTTGTCCATAAAGGACGGATATTCTGGTATCGTGCATGTATTACTCTATGTGAATAAACATCTAAAACGCTTAATATTTCTTGTAAGTTATTACCACTTGGTCTTAAATCATCAATATAAAGCGTTTGCGGAGCTCCTTGGTCTATATAACCATCAAGCCAACCATTACCAACATATCCTGTTAAATATATTTCGTCTATTCCATATTTTTCACATAGACGTTCATAGTAATAACTTTTACCAGTTCCAGTTTCACCTATGTGCCACTCCCTAAACATCTCTTTTCTTTTAGGTGTCTCTTTTATTTTCTTAGAAAGATAAGCACTTCTGATTATTTTTTCATTATTACGAAATCTAATATCAATATTCATAATTTCATCAGGAGTATAACCATCAGCTAATAGTTCCTCAATAACAGTTATGTCACTTCTCTTGCCTTGCGAAGTTTTTATATTCTCTTTACCAATTATGCATAGAACTTGCTCGCCTTTTTCATCATAAGGTGGTTCTTTTTTTATGTACTTATTCAGAGTTTTTAATCCACCTACACAGGGTTCTGTATGAGAATCAAAAAATAGTTTTGAGACTGCGAAACATGAAGTTTTTTCACCATAGATAGCTCCATGAATATGAAACAATCCATCAGCACTAATACAGGCTGTAAAACAACCTGTTCTACCTTTACCGCTATCTTCCCATATTTTTAAAAGTCTATTTAAAATAAAAGGATAGTTCTGGATATCTTCTTCCGTAAATCCCGCCTTTTCCAAATTTCTTTTATGTATTGTTATTGACCAATATCTCGATTTACTGTTGTAACTATTCATATATATTCAAATCCTTTCTTAAATAAGTCTTATTGTTCGTTAGTATTACTTACTAACTTCTGGGGCTGGGGCGAAAAGCACCAGCCCATTGTTCTAGTAGGCTTGTAGGGTTCACAATATGTCCCCATATACTTGGGGACACTATTGGGGACAACCATCAAAATACTGTTCACTTCGTTCTGGCATTGTAATTATGTTATGTATAGTACTTTGATTTACCAGCAATCCACATTGAATAACATCTGAAACAGAAAGTGCTTTTCTTCCTCTTGTATATTCATCTATAATAGATTCAACGTCATTCCTTGTCATAGTTGCAGTTCTTGTTAGCTTATCGTTATACCTACGAACAGTTTCATTTTGAATATCTTTAATGAAAGCATTTTTTGCAAGTAATCTCAAAGCAACCTCATCAGGTACTATGTCTACAGTTGGATAATTTGTCTCATGTTGTTCTTTATATAAGTATGACAGTGGAATTTGATACAGTGAGCACAAGCGTTTCATTACGCTCTTAGATAAACCTCTTCCTGTCTCTGCTCTTGAAATTGTTCGTTGACTTATTTGTAATTGATTAGCTACGAAAGATTGTGTCCATCCTCGTTGTAAACGAACATTTCTTAAGTTTTCGCCTATAATTACTTTTGTGTCCATAATAGCCCTCCTTTCTATAGTCAACAAACAAGACATTATAAACATTTATCGTTTTCATACGACACAACTGTTTTTTGTCTTTCAATATATGATATACTCAATCATTTTCATCAAGTGTAGTCTGGTGTTGCAAATTTCTTTAAATTTTTTTATTTTTCTTTTTATTATGTAACTACTTTCTCAGAAAAAAACAGAATTAATCCCTAAGATACAACTAGACAGTTTTTATGATTATTGCTGTTCAAGGGTCTTAAATTTCTCTATTAAGGCTGACGCCATAACACCAGATATCTTAGTATAGCTTTCAATATTCCAGTTCTTAACACAATACTTGTTTATAGCTTCTGGTGAAATGTTATTATCTCTCATCAGATTTTCTAAGTATTGAATCTGCTTCTGAGTAATTGGCTTTTCAGCTTTTACAGAAGTATTAGGTTCAATATTCATATCCTCAATATCTTGCGTAAAACGAGAACTTAAGCTACCTACATTTAAAGTAGCATCAGTCAAAGCTCTTTTTTTACTCATTTTTATTACTGTGTTGGGAAGCGAATAAATATCATTCTTTGCATACTTATTTTCACGAGAATTGCAAATGCCAAGCCCCTCAGCTTTAACAACGCCATTATAATCAATAAGGAACACTTTCACTTCATAAGAGAAGAACCCTATGTCATAATTTTCAACACGATTAACAACCTCTGTTCTGGCTATAAGACCAAGGTAATTAAGAATCTTCTCAGCTCCACTTTTTAAGAGTGTAGGTTTTTTGCAATTCGGAATCGAACCATAGTCGACGCCAGCAATAAGAACTGTATCAATGAAGCGATTCATCTCATCATTAAATTGCTTAGCTTCTTCAACTGTTTTCCCTGTTGCTTCAGATGTTGTTACAGGCTTTGTTTCAGGCTTAAATTCAGTACTTTCAGCATCAAACATAAGATTATGGGGGATGCTCATTTCAGCTTTTTCTATGGCTTTCTGATTAACTTCTATAGGGGTTATATCCATACTCCCCATTTTGCTTTGAAGTAATGATTTCAAATCAAGTTGTTTATTCATAATTTACACTCCTCATTTTAAAGTAAATCTACGACTGGTTGATGTTTTAACATACTTATCATAAATCTCAGGTTCAGCTTCTTTAAGTGCTTTTGAATCTAATCGCTCTGATGTTACTGGTTTCCAGCTTATTGAATAACCAGAACATTCAGCCTTTTCATAATCCCCCATAAGTTCTTTTAAATGATTACAGGCTTCTTGCTTTTTAGCTTTGGCACTATCCTCATCAGAACAGGCTTCAAGATATAAATCAACATATTGTTTTGCTTCATCAGGCAGAGTAAGCTGTTCGTTAATACCACCTGAATATAAAGTATCTAATAACTTTTTAGCGGCTTCAGACCCATCAATTTCAGGACGGATATTATTTACAACTTTATTCCAGAACTCTTGCTCTATAGCTATAAGCATTGAGTGTATTTCCGTATCAGCTTCCACCTCATAAATCTTAAAGCTGTTCCCACCAATCAGAACTGCAACATACGCTTTTTCAAGACCAGTAACACAAAGATAATGTTGAACTTGTGTCAAATAGTACGCTGGCACGCCTGTTTCCCACTCATTTCGTTTATATTCACTTGCAGTTTTAATTTCAAGAATCGCTGGATTACCATTATCATCAACTGTAATACCATCGACATCAGCAAGCATAAATGGATATTGGGGGTGCTGGAGCATAGCTTTTAATTCAATTACTTCTTTGCCAGTAACTTCTGCAAAATGATTACGTATAATAGGTTCCATAATCGTACCCCATTGCATAGCTTCATTTTCTTCAACTGGTTCACCTTCTTCTGAATTTGTCTTATCAAGCCAAAGCTCTAGCTCTGACTTCCATTTATTGATACCTATAAGGCAACTCACATCTGAACCACCAATCCCTTGTCTGCGATAGCTTAACCATTCTTCTTTTGATAAATTATCAGTTTGTACTAAAACATTTACATTCATTGTCATTTTTCCTCCTTTAAATAAGAAAAGGCAGAATCCTCAGACTCTGCCAGATTGTTGATTATTTTTGCTGAAACCTTTTGCACAGTATCAGCAATTATTTTTAGTTCGTCAGTGTCTTTAAGCCAACTTTTTATGTAGCTCATGCTATAAGAAGAAGTATCAAGACCTAATCTTAAAGCAACTACAAAAGCAACTGATTCTGCAATAAGTTCTCTCCTGTTCCGTGATACATCCTCTTCTGGATGCATATCAAAGTCAAGAGCGTGTGCATATTCGTGCAGAAGCGTTTTAATTCGCTGTAAATATTCCAAGTCACCCCTAATACTTATAATGCCTGTATCAAGGTTATACGAGCCTTTTGAAGCTGTTCCTGTTACCTCTTTTATTTCGTGTTCGGTAGATATAAAAGCTACTAATTTTTCATAAATTTCTCTCTCAGCTTCACTATTACCAGCAAGACCTTTCACGAGTACAGGGATATACTCATCTGAACCATCTGTATCAGAAATATCGTAAACATAAGTCACTTTGAAACCAGCTAAAATACGCTTAGTTTCTTTCTGAGCTTCTTTGTCTTGATAAACAGAAGCATTATCTGGTTCTTTGAATTCCTCTACCTTTTTGTAGCAAGGTGCTAAAATACTTATTCCTGTACTACCTTTCTTTACATATCTATCAAGCTTATTCCACGACTTGTAGCCTTTAACAAAAGTTGCTTCTGGATTTTGTGAATAAATAAGCATTGCATTTTGAAACGAATAGTGATAAAATTGACTTTGAAAACAAAGGTATTTGAGCCAGTCCTCATTTGTATTGATTGTCTGCAAACAATCGTCAATACGAGTGAGGGCTGCTCTTATTTTTTCTTGATTTTTATTCACTTTTACACACCCCCATATCTCTTTTAAGTTCATAATGAATAATGCTTATAAACTCTTCTGCTAAACCATTATCATTCTTCATCCACAATCCATATAGATAATTGATAATATGCTCCTGTTTATTTAACCAGAGTAATTCATCACAAGTAAGACTAGATAAATAATGATTAGAGAACAGTTGAAACAACCCTTGTTTTATTACGAATTGATATGATTGTTCTACTAACTGTTCTGATGTAAACTCACCATATACAAGATATTTTCTGTATGTAGCGAGTTCGCTTTTCATTCTGTGAAATATAATTTCTTTCATAATAGTAACTCCTTTAAGTAATTTTATTTTTTGTCTTTAAGTAGGTTAAACATAAACCAGAACACGATTATTGCCTGAATAACTGTTCTATCCATTTTTAACACCTCCGTGTAAAATATTTTGCCATTTAAGGTATGGCTACCATAGATTTACACCACCTTTCTTTAATTTAGACATAAAAAAAGAACAGTTTAACGACTTGCTTAGGTCATAAAAAAAGACACCAAGATTTTACTCTTGATGTCTTTTTTCAAATATCATTTTTTCACTTATAGCGAATCCAAAAAACGCCCAACCCCACCAAAAAACCACCCCACAGGGTCATTATCAGCTTTCTTTGTTTGAGAATCTAAGTAAACTCTTCCATTACCTTTTTCAAAAATAGCTTCTTTTAGATTATCTTTTATTTCACAGGATTCTAATTTACAACTGGCATCATCAGTCATAAGTATGCCATATCCTCGACTCCCTGCAATAATTGTATTTTTTGCGAATACTTCTGCTACACGAGTCCCTAACAAATTGCACTGTTTGTTTGATATGATTTTACAATTATTTATATTACATTTACTATCAGAAACAATATACCCTATCTTATTCTTTTTTACTGTACAGTTTTCAAATTCGGCATAGTTATTATTGCTAAAAAGGAAAACCCCAACAGACGCACCTCTTATTGTAACATTTTCACATGATATATTTGTAGCATCAAATTTTTCTTCGTCCGCATTCATAATACCATACATTTTTGAGCTTATTGTTGTATTTTGCAATTTACAATTCCCATCGAGAACCATAACTCCTACTGAACATCCATCTATAACACTCGCACTAATATCTACACTTCCATTTTCAGACACACAAACCCCTGAACCTGCCGAATTTATTTTAATATTTTTCGCTACACAACTTCCTCCCCGCACTGATATTCCTTCGCCAATATTATATATCTTGCTTTCAATATAATTAGATTCAACACTCAAATCAATAACTTGTATATCCACACCTTTTTTACTAAGTACCAAAACACTAATTTGTACATTTTCTATTTCGGCATGCCCTTTTTCGCCGACCGTTAACGCATTACCCTCTTCACTATCGCTGTCATCATCGTCATTTTCTAATTCAGGTGATGCGTTCATATTAATCCATATTGTTAAATTACTCATTTTTAGCCTACCTTTATTAACATATACTGCTGCATAATCAGATTTAATTACAGGCTTACAACGAATACTAGAAGTAATCTCAACATCATTATTAATCTTCAAATTTTCACAATATGTGCCGGTTGTTAAAAATATCTTCTGTGATGATGACTTATATTTAATTGCTTCCCGTATACTTGAATACATACCATTTCCACTAGGTGTCACAATAACAAATTCCAATTGTCTTGGATTTTCTCCACATGCACGAAAACTCTCTGCAAATGCCACATATATAAAATTGTATTCGTCATCTAATATCTCTTCAGATTCTCTTTTTCGCCATACATCTGAAGATTGTATATATCTTAAACACTCTGAAAATCTCTGTGACTCATACAGTACCCTTGTTTTAAGAATCTGATATTGTAGTTCATTACTACTATAACGCAGAGCTAATTCCACGTCCTTTAATGCATCTTCATATTTTTTCTCATTCAAAGCCTGTATTGTCCTTTGTTTATAAAGGTCTGGATTAGTATCAATAATTTCTTCCACCTTTGATACATAAACTTCTTCGTTACTATTTTGCCATCCTGCCATATAAAGTTCCCACCTTTAATTTTTGTAAATAAACTCATTCACTTGTGTGCTTTCTTTTTCAAATAATTCTTTTACTTCGTCCTCTTGCTCATATACAGAAGCGGTACAGTTTAGTGTAACCTTATGTATATGTGTATCTAATGCACTTTGTCTAGTATATACAACTGTTTTATTATGTAATTTATCATGCAGTCGTGTAACAGTAGCTACAGCTCTATGCATAAATTTCTTAGCATCATAACCTAAAACTTTTTCGACTGCATTAGCGGCAGTATTATTTAACCAATTAGCTATATCATTCCAAAATCTACCAATAGCAGTTATCAATAACGCTCCAGCCATTGCCCCTAGAATTATCCAACCTATCATAATATACCAACTTTCTAATTTTATTTTATACTCGCTCTGAAACCACATACGCTAATAAATTCTGTATTCTATGTGGTGCGTATGGCACAGCTTCATCAGCCTTTGTATATCTATAAACCGTATCATCAAGTTTATTTATTTCAGAAGCCTGTCCTATAAATTCTTTTATATCAACTTGTTCTGATAACATTCTGCTATTTAAAACCATCATTAAAATTGCACTTACTGAACTCTTTACACTTTTGCACATTAAATAGCCATAATTATCAGCAGAATAATTAACTAATCTGTACCAATGATAAAACGATATTTTTGCAATTTGTTCTATTTCATTAGATGCTACTGGAGCAAGTTGACGAATATTTTTAAAACGTTGTTCCATCATAGTTTTTTGTCTTGTAACACCATCAGCAATTTTATAAAACTCTCTCGCTAATACAAACTTCAATTCTTCATTAGTAAAATCCTGTATCGTTTTAGCAGATATTTCAATCCATGGTTTACTTATACCAAAACTTTCAACACCATAGTAATAATCTTCAAAAACATAAACATCTGGTATATCAATATTTGCTTTTTCTGAAAGTTCTTTTAATAACTTATAAACTTCAGAAAATTGTTTTTTTGTAACCTTCACTGTTTTACCAAGAAAGTCGGCTTGTTTCATTTTATATTCAATTTCTTCATAATGAACTTCAATGTCTTTTTGAAATGAAACACCATCTTTATAACGTTCAAAAGCTTTATCCTGATTTATATGTATAAATTTTTCTCTATTCATTTTATACCACCCATTAACTAAGCATTGAAATTATTTCTTCTACTACCTTTTGTTTACTATTTTCTCCTGTTGATTTGTAACACAAATTAAGTGTTTTAAGACATTCAACATCATCAGGAATAAACTGTAATGCATACTGCAAAAAAGGAATAGCTCTTTTATATAAATCCCTTTCAGTAAGTAATAAGCCAAAAACTTTATTTGCAAGAAAATGCTCCTCAACACGCCCATTTTCTTCAATAAATTTTTCCATCATCATAAATGCTTTATCTTTGTTACCTAAACGATATTCATTCAGAGCTTTAACAATTGATAAAAAGATGAAGTTATAACCTTCACACATTTTTATACATTCATCTATATTTGCAAGACTATTTGATGCTAAAAATATCATATAACCCAACAACTCTTGTCTTTCAGTTAAAAGCTGCTGACGACGTTCTTTTTCATAATCTGAAGTTTTGCTTACTTCAAGACTTATTTCAATATCATGACTGATACGATTTAATTCGTTTTTTATTGTATTTATCTGACTTTGCATATAACCAACATCATAAAAATTAGTTTCATCAGATATGTCTTCTGCAAAATCATCTATAATACGAAACTTAATTTCTTCAGCCTTTGAAAAAATCTTACCTACTTTTCCACTCACATTAATTCACCTATCCGTTTACTTCTTTTTGATATTGCTCTTCTGTAATCGTTTCTTTAGATACTATTTCAAATTTCGGTTCATCACTATGATTGCAATATCTTTCTTTTATAGTTTTATATGAATAATCAAAAACCGAGAAATCTAAAACATCTTTCTCTTGTTCTAAGGCATATAAAGCTGAATAGAACACCATATCCTTTATATCAGCACCAGAAACACCATCATAACGCTCAGCAAGACTTTTTGCTGTAACATCTTTAGTTAACGGCATTTTTTCGCTTATATGTAATCTCCATATCTTTTCTCTTGCTTCTACATCTGGCATTTCAAAATAAACACTAAGAAGTATCCTACGCTTAAACGCTTCATCATAATTGCTTATGAGATTAGTAGTAAACACAACAACTCCACTAAATTTTTCTAATTCCATTAAAAGTACACTTCTTGTTATGTTAACACCATAATCAGCTGATTGTGTCACAGATGATAAACGTTTACCTAAAAATGAATCTGCTTCATCAAAAATTAACACTGCATCATCTTTTGTTGCACATTCAAATGCCTTACGAATATTCTTTGGCGTTTCACCAACATACTTAGACTCAAGTTCTGAATAATTTATATGATAAACCTTTTTACCAAGAGCTTTTGCTACAGCTTCAGCAGTCATACTTTTACCTGTTCCTGGTTTACCATAAAAATTTAAAATAATTGCTCTGTCATTGGCAAAGTGTTCAGACATTCCCCAATCTTCAGACATTTTCTTTTTATTCATCACAGCTGATATTGCAATTTTAATCTGTTCTCGCTCAGTATTGTTTAACGCTATCTGTTCTAATTCAAAACGTGGTTCATAGCTTTCAATCATTTTATTTTCTTCTTGCTCATCACTCTGTTTGTCAGACTCTCTGTTATCATTAGTTTCTTCTTTATGAGTGCAACTTTTTAAAATAATTTCTGTTGGTATTTTATTATATTTAGAACAATTTTTCTTTACCGCCTGAATAATCTGTTCTGCCATACCATTTATTAACACTTCATCTAGTAATACTTTTTCACCATTGACAACACCTGTCATCCTGTTTTCTATTCTTAATTGAACTTCATTTTCATTAATTACAAACTTTTTCTTTATTTCAACGAATTCAATATCTTTTACTCTTTTCTTATTATCAAACATTATTAAAATAAACCTCTCAAACTGTTTCTCACAATCCTTGGTACTGCTCCAGGATTTCTTCTGTAGTATCCAGTATTTCTGTCTATACTGGTATTCCCATCACCATCACGCCAGTACCCTTGAATATATTTACCTTCTCTAAAATGTCCACGAACATAATGTGGGTTAACATAATGCATTGGGGTAATGGTTGTTAATGGTCTTCCTTTACCACTAAAAGTAAATCTTGCAAATGGCTCCCAAGTTTCAACTTGATAAATTAAATCCTGTAACATATCAAACTACTCCTTTGCTACAAATCGTGTCATTTCAAGCAAAATGCTACAATTATATTAACATATTTAAACAAAAAATGCTACACTTATTTACAATTTTTGTCATATTTTTATGTATAATTTTGTAAAAAGGTGGTGATAAAGAAATGAACAACAATCTTCTTCCCCAGAAATTAAAAGAACTGAGAAAAGCTCATGGGTATACACAAGATTACATTGCTTCCGTATGTGATGTAGCAAGGCAAACTTATTCACACTACGAAACAGGCAAGCGTACACCAAGTTCAGAAATTCTTTTTAAACTTGCTGGTCTTTACAATGTATCTGTTGATGATTTAATGCAAATTACCATTAACTTAGATAGAAATGTTTACTATGATGCTCCACCACCTACACAATCAAGTGAAGATTTAGAGAGCTTTTTACGATACTTCAACAACCCTAAAAATCAAAAGAAATTCCAGATGTTTAGTAATTTAGAAAAAGAATTATTTTACTACTTTGAAAAGATATCTGAAACAGATAAAAAAGAGATAATTGAATTCACTAAAATTAAAGCACGAAAAAAATAGTAGCCAGAGTCACCAACTAATCAATGACAATGGCTACTATTATTTTATATAGGGTGGGGTTCCGAACTAAAAAACGATATTAACTATCAGTGTAGGAACCTCTCGAAAAATTTATATATAATTTTTTATTATAATAGAAATTTTTGTATAATGAGTCTTTTTATCATCATTTTAAAGGTGTAAATGAGGTGTAAATCAAGTTACTAAAACCATCTAAAGCCTCATAAACACTGGGTTATTTTAAGAATGTCAGTATATTGCCGTGGCAGATAAACGCTAATTTAATCATAATTCTCCTCGCTGTTTATCTATTCAAGTACCAAACGTAGTGGTCAAACTTTCTTTTTCTATTCTCTATAGTAATACCCAACTCATCAAGTTTTCTTGTTATATAATCATTGTAAGCTTTATAATTAAAACCATCCTGCCACTTTTGTATCTGACTCTTGGTCACATCATCAAAATATTTAGGCAAGTATTCCTTTAGTACTGTATCCAAAATCGAATAATCATCTTTTTCGTACAGATTTCTGTTGTGGTAACAACAATATTTAGAAGCGAATGAAAACAAGTTAATTCTACCATTACTTCGTGCAATCTCATTAACTACCTCTGGGTCTCCCATTTCCAATCTCTCATCAATATTCGGAATTGTTGCAATAATATTTGCCAATTCAACCATGCTAATTTTACTTTTGTGCTGAGAGAGATGTGTAGAATTAGTAATGTCTATCAACCCTATTTTCATTGCTACCACATCTGGATCTGTATTTAAAGGAAATCTTTTCAAGCATCTTGAAATCAAATCATTTTCTGGCCCATAGTTATCTGTTTTTCGAACTAATACCTCAACCTCTTCAATTGAGAGATTCGTTATTGAGTCCATCGAAATGTCTCTACTTCTTTTCTTCACCGCTCGAAGTGTTCTTTCAGGAACAGCAATTTCTACACCTGACAAAGAATAATAAGCTGGATTTTTTCCAGAACGGATAATTGCCTTTTTCTTAACAAGATCCATGAGCGTTGAATATATGTAAGGTCCATGATTTTTGTCGCCATACATAGCTTCAGCTAATGCACCCTGTGTCATTGCTCCATTTATATTGAGCAAATTAATAATATTCTCTTTTTGACTCATAATTCACACCTTCCAAATAATCGGCTAATCTACATTTAAATACAGATTAGCCGATAATTATTAATTATTTTTTTCTCTCATCTCAAGCACTTTTCTGTGTACTTCTTCTTTTGTTTCTCCTGTTAATTTATAGAAGAAGAATGGCACACCTGCTAAGAACATCATAACACCATGAACAATTGTGTAGAAGAAGAGTAAGAGAATCTTTGTGTCGAGACCTTGCTCTGGATTCGGAACTAAATCAGTTGGCTGAATATAACCGATAATTGAGTTATCGCCATAAAGCACCTTTGGTGCCAAGCCGTTTGCAATAGTACCACTTATAAGAGTGCCAATTGAAATAACGAATGGTAACGTTGCATCAATTCTCTTGCCTGTTTTAGCCTCTATATCCTCAAGAACATCTGCCTGGAACATACTTGGTAAAAGATTTGAAGCACCAAACTGTAAGCCTATAAGGAATAAGAAAATTATAAATACAATCTGTAAAACAGAAGAGCCTGTTTTAAAGTACATATAACCAACTGTGAAAGCAAGTGTATTTGCAATTACAGAATAAATACCACTCGCAATATAAAGAACTTTAGAATTGAACTTTTTGAGAAGCATATTTATAACGAGCATACCAACTGCAGTACCAATACCTGTTGGCAAACCGAAAAGTAAGAACTTTGAGGTTGAGCCTAAAAGAGCTGCCGCTAAGAATACGCCCATATAGTTAGCAACCTGTCTGAAGTTTTTAAGTGTTTCTGAGATTATAATTGACCAAGCATATTTGTTTGTTAAAACGTCCTTAAAGCCTTCAATCGGATTTTTCTTTTCTGCGGTATATGTAATTCTTTCTTTTACAGTACTCATACCTAAAAGAACCGTAATAATACCAACTGCACTGCAAAGACCTGCACCGATTATGTATTGAAGTCCTTCGTTATCTTTCCAGATAAGACCAATTACAAGAACAATAACAAGTGGTGCAGAGTTACCTACTGCAGAAGAAATACTACGGAATGAAATAACGTTGTCACGCTCTTTCATATTAGGAGTCATAACGTTTGCAATCATATTTATAGAGTTACCCAACGTACAGAAAGCACCCCATAAAACTGCTATTGTAACAAGGTAAATCATAAGGAATGTGCCGCTCAAGCCTTTTGGAGTCCAGAATGAAAGCATAAGAACTGCAGCCATCGGAACAACTACAAACATTGCAAGTGGCTTAAATTTACCCGATTTGCCAGTTTTTCTGCCATCTATATACATAGAGATAAAGAAGCTTAAAATAAACGGAATAACACTTACCAAAGTATTAAAAAGTGACGCTTCGTCATCTGTAATTTTTAAAACGTTAACTAAATAAGCGTTTCTGTAAGAGCCTACCATACCCGTCATACAGGTATAAAAGAATATACCTAAAAGATAAAGCACAAACTCTTTTGTTTTAACGTGCTTTGTTTCCTGATTCTGAATTGCTGTTGAACTCATTTTTGTTTATCCTTTCAAATTTATTGTTGCATTGTTATCTGAATAACCTTTGTTGTTACCTATTGTGTTTAACAACATATCTGTTAAATCTGTTTTTACACCGTTTTTTGAAAGCTTTGGTTCGATTTTTTTAAGAACGAAGCTTAATCGTTTCAAAGCCTTACTTATTGCATCATATTCGGGGGTACCTTTTATATAAGGCATATCGCCTTTAAAAATTGCTGTTGCTAAATCACAAGCAAAATCTATTAATCTGACATCCTTTAAAGAACTGTCAATTTTTATAAACAATAATCTTGCTATTGTTTTTAACTTTATAGAATTCAGTATTTTGCCACCAAAGCTCTTTAAAGTTTTTGTTATACCGCTACCACCATCATGAATTTTATTGATTTTGTTTTTTACAGAATATTTAAAACGCCAGTCAAAAAATTCTTCTGCAGTTTTAAATTCATCCGGCAACGAAAAGCCTTCTACGTTAATAGATTTCACATTCATAGTGCCATCTTCTGCAATTTCAATTTTACGATATTTACCTGGTGTACCAACTGTTGTAGCCGTACAGATATCATAAAGCTTGTTGCCACTTTCACTTGTAAATTCATTTATGCTCTGAATATGCATATGTCCTGTTAAAACAAGCTCTACACCATTATCTGCAAGAAATGAAGCTATTTCACGCCAATTTTTAACGTGAGCATCACCAACTAAATCAAACACTGGTACAGACGGAATAACAGGATAATGACACATAGCAATAGTGTAAACACCATCTTCTTTTGCTTTTTGTAATTGCTCTTTTGCCCAGTTTAAAAGTCTCTCATCAATTAAACCCTTACACTCTCTTTTGCTATCACAATTAAGTGCCAACAAGCGAATATTGGGGGCTATTTCTGCAATATAAGAAAGAGTTTCTTCATCTACTGAAAGAGCATCTTTGTAACCAAATTCGTAATAAAGATTATAAAGCTCTTTAAACTCTGTACCCTTTACAGGCACGAACTCGTCATTTTTGTAACTTCTGCCGTGCTCGTTATAATCATGACCGGCAGTAAGCACAAAAATCTTTTTACCACTTTGTTTTAAATCGTTTAATTCATTTATTAAACTTTTATGACTTTCATACTCACCATCTTTAGAGAGGTCACCAGGGATTATAATAAGCTCGGTTTCTTTATCTTCTTTAAGCTTTTTAAATACTGCTTTATTAATAGCACTACTTTCTTTAAGATAAAACGCTTCGGTTTTCATATATTCTTCATATGCTTTACCTTCTGCACCCAATGACTCTTCAAAATAGTGAGTATCTGTAAGCAAATAAAATTTTAATTTTTTCATACAATTACCATTTATTCTCGCAGTATTCGCAGAATGCATACATATCTTTAATCTCTATCTTTTTACCATCATCAAGAGTAACGGTACCATTCCAGATACCGTGTAACTGGTGTGTGTGCATTCTTAAAAGATTAAAGATATTTGTATCGCTGTGATTATCAAAGAATGGTGTCATTGTCATATCAAATCTGCCATCCTCTGAAACGAATTTCCAAGGCTTCATAAAACCGTTTGTCTTAGGGAATTTCTCAACGTCAACTGCACCGAATTTATGAAGCTTTCCGTCATAGAAAATAGCAGTTTCAGTAGCATTACTTTCATCACCGATACCCCAGGTAATTTCAAAGCCAACTGTATGCTCGTTGCCGTCAGCATCTTTAATTTTTTGAGCACCGTTACCCCAGTACCATACTAATTGATATGGCGTATTAACTCTACCCCAGTCAAGAGCACAGAAGGTATCTTCCTTTGAAAATTCTACAACCTTGTCACCAAATTTGAATGTACCAGAGCAAGGCATACAATTCTGCTTTGTTGTCATAAAGAAGCCTGATTTCATATTTTTAAAAGGAAGAACTGTTGTTATGTTTTCAAGTCCTTCTGGGATATCCATATGGAAGTCGCAAACAACGTCAACGTCTTTTGCTTTACCTTTAAAATAGAGTGTTCTGCTTGTTTCTTTAGTGTCAAATTCAAACTCCGCTTTACCTAAAAAACTTTCAACTGTATATTTGAGGTTGTTCGGCACGTCACCTTTTGGTGGCATTTTATATTTTTCTCTGCCGCCTAAATAAAGAATAGTTGCATCGCAAACTGTGTTTGTATCGTGCTTTCTGTCGTGTTGCTTGTTATGTAAATCTATAAGCTTAGCACTTATAAATCCACCAAATGAAATATTTGCAAAGTTAAGCTGAACGGCATATTTACCATTAGAAATCTGATAAAAATCCCATTCCTTGCTACGCATTTTTGGAACAACCTGACTTCTATCATACTGGAATACGTTATGTCTTGCCCAGCCTGGTGCTATTAAGTTACCGTTTTCATCGAGCAACCTTGTAGGCTCAGTATACTCCTTCTGAACACTTTTAACCTCACCATTTAACCAAGTTGGGTAAGTTCTTTTATCTACTGCCATTGTTCAATCCTCCTAAATTTTGTTTACACTTACATTAAATATAACACATTTTATACAAATAAGCAACATTTATTTGAATTGACAATAAATCCCAAACAATATATAATATATACGTTAAAATTAGCATTGAAAGGGTTAAAAAAATGTCTGCAGAAATCTTTATAACAAAATACAAAGCTCAATTACAGGCGCTTTTACCAAGCAGTGAGGTTGAGTATGAATTATCTACTGAAAACCCAATTAAATTCACTGATTCAGAAAACGTTAGGCTCTCTTTTGCTGCTATTGCAGATACACACTTTTCTAAAAAAGAATATCTTGCACATAACGTAGAAAACTGCTTTAAGGATATCTTTAATTCAGGCGAAAAGTTTGACGCTTTACTTATGGCTGGTGATATTGCTGAGCTTGGTAAAAAGGGCGAATACAAAAGATTTTTTCAAGTATTTGATACATATAAGGATAAATTAAAGCTCTTTATTACTATGGGTAACCACGACGTTCGTTTGCAATATGGCAGAAACCAAAAGATTATTATGAATAAGGTAAACGAATATCTTAACATTGATACTAACAGAAAAAGTTATTATTCTTATGACGTTAACGGCTACACAATTATTGTTATTGGTACTGAAAAAAGAGTTCTTGAAAAAGCATATATAAGTAAAGAGCAAATTGAATTTTTGAGAAAAGAATTAGAAAGAGCAACAAAAGATAATAAACCTGCTTTTGTTATGTGCCATCAGGCTTTCGCTTTCACACACGGACTTCCTGAGGTCTGGAAAACCGGTGATATGGGTGAACAATCTGACGAAGTAAGAAAAGTTATGGAACAATTTAAAAATGTATTCTTCATTAATGGTCACCTTCATGGTGGTGTGTTTGAGAAAACATTTGAAGTTTTAAATGAAGAAAACGGCGTTTATTCTTTAAGTGTTCCAGGCTACAGAAAGCCAAACAATTTTGGTGTTACCGATTTAGGTGTTGGTTACATCGGCGAGGTTTATGACGATAAAATTATATTTAAAGCCCGTAACTTTGTTGAGGGTAAAAATATCGAAAGTGAATTTTCAGAATACATAATCCCATTAAAAAAATAAGGCGATAACATATGAAAAAAGCAGTTAATGTTGAAACAAGTAATTTTGATGCTACACTCAAGGAACAGATTTTAGCCGTAAAAAGCGCAGGCTTTCAAGGTGTATTCTTTGACTGGAGCGACAGTGACGAATTCGCTAACAATGTAAATTTTGCTAAAGAAATCGGTTTAGAAATCGCATCAATTCACGCTCCGTTTGACCACGTTTGTGATATGTGGAATGAAGAAAAACCAGAAATTTTCCATAAGCTTATAAAGTGTATTAACGATTGTGGCAAGCTTAATATTAAAACACTCGTTTGCCACGTTTATATTGGATTTGATACTCTTGCAAGAGTTACAGATATTGGTATTAAAAACTTCTCACTTTTAATTGATGAAGCAGAGAAATATGACTTGAATTTAGCATTTGAAAATACCGAAGGTGTAGAGTGTCTTTACGGTATAAAGAAATACTTATCTAATAGAAAGAATTGTGGATTCTGTATTGATACTGGTCACGAGCTTTGCTACAACGCAGGTTACGATTTATTAAAAGACTTTGGAGATAAACTCTTCTTTTTACATATTAACGATAATATGGGCGTTACTGGTGACAGAGTTTTCTGGACTGATGACTCACACATTATCCCATTTAAACACGGTAAGGTTAATTGGCAGAGATTTACTGATAACCTTAAAAGACTCAACTGGGATGGCTGGATAAGTCTTGAACTTTGTGTGAAAAACAAGCCAGAAAAACACACCCACGATGATTTAATTGGTGTTTCATACGAAGAATTTTATAAAATGGCTTTTGAAGCCGCAAAAAGAATTGAAGGTACTGTAAATGACTGATTATGAAAAATTACACTCGGGTGAAATTTATGACCCGAATAATGAAGATATTTTTAAAGAGCAGATAAAATGTCTTGACAGACTTTATGACTTTAATGCTACAAGACCTACTGAGCTTGAAAAAAGAGCTGAAATGCTTAAAGAAATGTTAGCAGAGGTCGGCGAAAACTGTTACATTGAACCACCATTTCATTCAAACTGGGGTGGTAAGCACGTTCATTTAGGTAATAATGTCTACTTCAACTTTAATGCTACATTAGTTGACGATACTCATATTTATATAGGTGACAGCACGTTAATAGGTCCAAATGTCACTCTTGCAACTGCTGGGCACCCAATTTTACCAGAATTAAGAGAAAAAGCCTTGCAATTCAATTTACCTATTCATATTGGTAAAAACTGCTGGCTTGGTGCTGGTGTTATTGTTCTCCCCGGTGTTACCATTGGTGACAATACAGTAATAGGTGCTGGTAGTGTTGTTACAAAAGATATTCCTGCTAATGTTGTTGCAGTTGGCAATCCTTGTAAAGTATTAAGAGAAATAAATGAACACGATAAAAAGTATTACTATAAAGATAGAAGAATTGAATATTAAAAAGCAAGTGGATTCACTATGAATCCACTTGCTTTTTTAATCTTTCTTTTTAAAATAAACCAACGCTAAAAGTCCATAAAGTAAGCTTGTTACACCTGTACCTATTACAGTATAAACCCCAGAATGAAAGCGTACTCTGTCTAAAGCGCTCTCTGTTTCATCAAATTTGATACTACATTTTTCATCGTTAAAGATGATGTTTTCATCCATTTGCTCTAAAAAATCAAGTTTACCATCTTCAATTACACTTGTCTTTATAAACTCTTGCTTACCTTTCTCAGTTTCAAATACAAGATGGGTTTCAACTTGTTCAAACATCCTTTTGTTGTAACCATTTTCCCCGGCTTCAACTGTAAATACCAATTCATTAAGATATAAGGTATTTCCTTCTTCATTTATTAATATATAAAGCTGTTCACCGTTAAATATCAGATTTTTTAATCTCTGGTAATCACGTTGCGCAGATTCTATAGTATTATACATTTCCATAAATCTCACTTCATGAGGGAAGAGCTTTAAAGTTTTAAAATCATATATTGAAAATGCCGTAACACAAACTATAGCAACAGCAGTAAAAATACACGAAATAGATGTAAAGATTTTTTTCAATTTTCGCTTTTCTTTTGTTATAACACTGAATTTAACAATTTTATTAAGTAACGTGTGGCATAAATAGGTTGTTATAATTGAAAGAAATACACCAGGAATCACTAAAAATAGAGGCGCTATATAAACTCCAAGATTTTCGCTCACAGTAAAAGAAAGCGCTGAAAAAATTTCTACACCGAAAAAGAAAAATGAAAAGAACATATCATTATAATTTTTTAGTGTAACTGTTTCTTTGAACTTTACTTTTTCTAATATTACATAGAGCAAATATGCAAACGACAACGTAGAAATAGTTAACGCTAAATAAAGACCATTCAATCCTAAACCTGTAAAATCAATAAATATAGTGAAAACTACAAATAGAACTAATCCACCTACACTTAGAATGTTTGCAATCAGCGCATATTTATCTAACTTGCTCCACTTAGGGTCTGGTTCAGGTTTATAAATAACAACATTATCTTGTAGTTTTTCTTTTTTTGCACCTTGCAACAATTCATCTGTTGTAATCTCATAAAACTTTGCAATTTCCGGTAGCATTGTTATTTCGGGATAGCCTTCATCACGCTCCCATTTACTTATAGTTTTATTGGATACATTAAGCTTTTCAGCCACTTCTTGCTGGGTTAAGCCTTTTTCTTTTCTTAAATCAGTAAGAAAAGTTCCCATTGATTTTTTATCCATATTTTATTCCCCTTTAAATTTGCTAAGATACATCCCCGACGTCGTGTTTTGTTTCTTGCATCTTTATTTTCGCATAAACGAATAAAAAAATCAAGAAACTCTTTGTAGAAGTTATCTACTAATCGTAGAACACAAGTATTATCAAGGCTTTCCACCAATAATATAATAATTCTACCAAAACAAAACGGTGTAGTAGAATTGCTTCTACCACACCGATTTTTAATTAGTTAATTAGTTCTTAAAAGTACTAATTATTCAATGATATCTGTAACAGCACCTGAACCAACTGTACGGCCACCTTCACGGATAGCGAAACGAAGACCTTTTTCGATAGCGATTGGAGTGATGAGTTCAACAGTCATCTCTACGTTATCGCCAGGCATACACATTTCTGTGCCTTCTGGAAGAGTGATAACACCTGTAACGTCAGTTGTTCTGAAGAAGAACTGTGGACGATAGTTGTTGAAGAATGGAGTATGACGGCCACCTTCATCTTTAGAAAGAACGTAAACTTGACCTTTGAACTTTGTGTGAGGCTTAATTGAGCCTGGCTTACAAAGAACTTGGCCACGTTCAATACCTTTTCTATCAACACCACGAAGAAGAGCACCGATGTTGTCACCTGCTTCTGCATAGTCGAGGAGCTTGTGGAACATTTCAACACCTGTACAAACAGTTTTTGAGCTTTCTTCTTTAAGACCAACGATTTCGAGTTCGTCACCAACTTTGAGTTGACCTCTTTCAACTCTACCAGTAGCAACTGTACCACGACCTGTGATTGTGAACACGTCTTCAACAGGCATAAGGAAGTCGAGGTCAGCCTTACGGTCTGGAGTTGGGATGTAGCTATCAACAGCGTTCATGAGCTCAAGAATTGGAGCATAAACGTCAAGTGAAAGATCGTTATCAGCGATAAGAGCCTGATGAGCTGAACCTTTGATGATTGGAGTATCATCGCCTGGGAATTCATACTCTGAAAGTGTTTCACGAACTTCCATTTCAACGAGTTCAAGAAGTTCTGGGTCGTCAACGAGGTCACATTTGTTAAGGAATACAACAATGTAAGGAACGCCAACCTGACGAGCAAGAAGAAGGTGTTCTTTTGTCTGAGCCATAGGACCGTCAGTTGCAGCGATAACGAGGATAGCACCGTCCATCTGAGCAGCACCTGTGATCATGTTTTTGATATAGTCAGCATGGCCAGGGCAGTCAACGTGAGCATAGTGACGAGCATCTGTTTCATATTCAACGTGAGCTGTGTTAATTGTGATACCACGTTCTCTTTCTTCTGGAGCCTTATCGATGTTTGCGTAATCAGCAAATTCAGCATAACCTTTGAGTGAAAGAGTTTTTGTGATAGCAGCTGTAAGAGTTGTCTTACCGTGGTCAACGTGACCGATAGTACCAATGTTAATATGTGGCTTTGTTCTTTCGAATTTCTGTTTAGCCATTGTAATTTCCTCCTTTGTGTAACGCAATATTTTGCACGTTACTATAATAACAAAAAATTATAAATAATTCAATAGTTTTTTGAAAGATTATTTTGAACGTTCGTCCATAATCTTTTCTGCAATATTTCTTGGAACTGCAGCGTAGTGGCTTGGTTCCATTACATATTGACCACGACCCTGTGTTTTTGAACGAAGGTCTGTAGCGTAACCGAACATTTCTGAAAGTGGAACGTGAGCAACAAGCTCTGCTGCACCGTTTCTGTCTTCCTGACCTTGTGGAAGGCCACGACGAGATGTAAGGTCACCAAGAACGTCACCGATGTATTCACTTGGAACAACAACTGTAACTTTCATAATTGGCTCCATAAGAACTGGAGATGCCTTTGCCATAGCTTCTTTGAAAGCCATAGAACCAGCAGTTTTGAAGGCCATTTCTGATGAGTCAACCTCGTGGTATGAACCATCATAAAGTGTAACCTTAACGTCAACAACGTTGTAACCAGCAAGAACACCAGAAAGCATTGCGCCCTTAATACCAGCTTCTGCAGGGCCGATGAATTCCTTAGGAATAGCACCACCAACGATGTTGTTGACAAACTCGTAACCTTTTTGTTCATTAGGTTCGATTTTAATTTTAACGTGACCGTATTGACCGTGACCACCAGACTGACGAGCAAATTTAGTGTCAGCATTAGCTTCAGCAGTGATTGTTTCTCTGTAAGCAACCTGAGGTTTACCTACGTTAGCTTCAACTCTGAATTCACGAAGCAATCTGTCAACGATAATTTCAAGGTGAAGTTCACCCATACCAGCGATGATAGTTTGACCTGTTTCACCGTCAGTATAGCATTTGAATGTTGGGTCTTCTTCTGCAAGTTTTGCAAGAGCAATACCCATTTTTTCCTGACCAGCCTTAGTTTTTGGCTCAATAGCAACACGAATAACTGGTTCTGGGAATTCCATTGATTCGAGAATAACTGGATGAGCTTTATCGCAAAGTGTATCACCAGTTGTTGTTCTCTTAACACCAACAGCAGCAGCAATATCACCTGCATAGCAGCAGTCAATATCTTTTCTGTCGTTTGCGTGCATCTGAAGAATACGACCAATTCTTTCGTTGTCGTCTTTTACTGAGTTATAAACTGTAGAACCTGTTTCGATTTTACCTGAGTAAACTCTGAAGAAGCAAAGCTTACCTACGAATGGGTCAGTTGCAATCTTAAATGCAAGAGCAGCGAATGGCTCTGAATCTGAAGAGTGACGAATTTCTTCTGCTTCTGTGTCAGGGTTAATACCTTTGATAGCTTCAACGTCTGTTGGAGCTGGCATATAATCGATAACAGCGTCAAGTAATTTTTGAACACCCTTATTTTTATAAGAAGTACCGCATACAACAGGAACCATGTTGTTAGCGATTGTTGCTTTTCTGATGCAAGTTTTGATTTCTTCAACTGTGAGTTCTTCACCAGCAAAGAATTTTTCCATCAAATCATCATCTTGTTCAGCAACGTGCTCAATAAGTTCTTCACGATACTTTTGAGCAAGTTCTTTCATATCTTCAGGGATTTCTTCGATACGAATATCTTTACCGAGGTCATCGTAATAAACAACAGCGTTCATTTCAACGAGGTCGATAATTCCCTTGAAGTCTGACTCGGAACCGATTGGTAGCTGAATCGGAACAGCATTACATTTAAGACGGTCTTTCATCATCTGGAGTACGTTGTAGAAGTCAGCACCCATAATGTCCATCTTGTTAACATAAACCATTCTTGGAACTTTGTATTTATCAGCTTGTCTCCAAACAGTTTCAGACTGTGGTTCAACACCACCCTTAGCACAGAGAACTGTAACAGAACCGTCGAGAACTCTTAATGAACGCTCAACTTCAACTGTAAAGTCAACGTGGCCTGGGGTGTCAATGATATTGATTCTGTGTTTGTTCCAGAAGCAAGTTGTAGCAGCAGAAGTAATTGTAATACCTCTTTCTTGTTCTTGCTCCATCCAGTCCATTGTTGCGGAACCATCGTGAGTTTCACCTAACTTGTGATTAACACCAGTGTAGTAAAGGATACGCTCAGTTGTGGTTGTTTTACCCGCATCGATATGAGCCATAATACCGATATTTCTTGTTAATTCTAATGGTACTTGTCTTGGCATAATATCCTCCGAATAAATAGATGATTACCATCTGAAATGTGCAAAAGCCTTGTTTGCTTCTGCCATCTTGTGTGTATCTTCTCTCTTTTTGAATGCAGAACCCTGTGAGTTAACTGCATCTAAAATTTCGTTAGCAAGTCTTTCTTTCATTGTCTTTTCTGAACGTTGACGTGAATAAAGAGTAATCCAACGAAGACCGAGTGTCTGACGTCTCTCTGGACGAACATCAATCGGAACTTGGTATGTTGCACCACCAACACGGCGTGCTTTAACTTCGAGAACAGGCATAACATTTTCCATAGCAGCCTCGAAAACTTCTAATGGTTCTTTACCTGTTTGCTCTGCGATGATATCGAAAGCGTCGTAAACGATTTTTTGTGCGACACCTTTTTTACCATCATACATAACATTGTTAATAAGCCTTGTAACAAGCTTAGAGTTGTAAAGCGGATCTGGCAAAACATCACGTTTTGCTATCTGGCCTCTTCTTGGCACTTCGCTTCCCTCCTTCATAATTATAATGATATCATAGGTACTCGAGTGACGTTGCTTCCCGTGGCGCCAATGGAGGTGTTACAACTCTATAATAATAGGTTATATACTTACCATTGGTTGAATAAATTCAGCCTGCAAGAAGATTGTCCTTCAAATAAATCAAGCTACAAAATTATTTTGCTGCTTGCTTTGGACGCTTTGCACCGTATTTTGAACGAGATTGCATCCTGTTGGCAACACCTTGAGCATCAAGTGTACCTCTAATGATGTGGTAACGAACACCAGGAAGGTCCTTAACACGACCACCACGGATAAGTACCACGCTGTGCTCTTGTAAGTTGTGACCCACGCCTGGAATGTAAGCAGAAACTTCAATACCATTTGTGAGACGAACTCTGGCAAGCTTACGAAGCGCTGAGTTAGGCTTCTTAGGTGTGTCAGTCTTAACAACTGTGCAAACGCCTCTCTTCTGTGGAGAGTTGTTGTCAGTAAGAACATTTTTCTTTGAGTTAAGACCTTTACCGAGTGCTGGAGCTTTTGACTTCTTTTCAAGAGTCTCTCTTCCGTTGCGTACGAGCTGATTAAATGTTGGCAAGTATTTCACCTCCGAAAATTAATTATATCTGCAGGGAGAAGGCGCACCTTCTCCCACACATGCAAGAATAAATTTACCATTTTAAAACGACTTTGTCAACACTTAACAAAGATTAATTTTTAAAATCGTTAAAATGCACAACTTTTCGTGATTTTTAATCACTCTGCTTGTTCTTCTGTTGCACTAACTGCTTCCATTATTTCAGAAAAGCTACTATCAGTTAAAACTTCTTCTGAAATTTTTGGTTCTGTAGAAACAATGTCGACTTCATTGTAGCACTTCATACCAGTACCTGATGGAAGAAGTTTACCAATGATAACATTTTCTTTAAGACCAAGGAGTGGGTCAACCTTACCACGAATAGCTGCATCTGTAAGAACCTTAGTTGTTTCCTGGAATGATGCTGCTGAAAGGAATGACTCAGTAGCAAGAGAAGCTTTTGTAATACCGAGAAGAACTGGTGAATATGTTGCAGGAACGAATTCCTCACCTGTTGCTTCACATCTTGCTTTAGCAGCTTTGTTTGCAGCCTTAAGCTCTCTCTTTTCAACTGATGTACCCTGAAGTAAATCTGTTGAGCCTGGCTCTTCAACTTTTACTTTACGCATCATCTGACGAACGATAACCTCGATATGCTTGTCGTTGATATCAACACCTTGCATACGGTAAGTCATCTGAACTTCTTTAATAAGATAATTGTGAACTGCATCTACGCCGAGAACTGCAAGAACATCGTGTGGGTTAACAGCACCTTCTGTAAGATGTTGACCCTGTTTGATGTGAGCGCCTTCAACAATTTCAGGGCAAAGTCTTGCATCGTAAGGAATAAGATATTTCTTAACGTCATCTTCACCAGTAACAACAACGTGCTTACTCTTTTTGATTTCTTCAAATGAAACAACACCTGAGATTTCACTGAGCATTGCAAGTGTCTTTGGCTTTCTACCTTCAAAGAGTTCTTCAACACGTGGAAGACCCTGTGTAATATCGGCAGAAGAAGCAACACCACCGGTGTGGAATGTTCTCATGGTAAGCTGTGTACCAGGTTCACCGATTGACTGAGCAGCGATAATACCAACTGCTTCACCAACAGTAACAGGACCTGCTGTTGCAAGGTTTCTACCATAGCACTTAATACAAACACCATGTTCAGATTCACAAGTAAGAAGTGAACGGATTTTAATTTTTCTGTCTTCAGCATTCTCTCTTGAATTAACAACCTTTGCAACTTCGGCTGCTTTAGCATCTGTAAGCATTTCATCCTTACTTACTACTACGCCACCTTCATTGAAGTCTTCAAGAAGATATCTGCCTGTAAGTCTTTCTTCCAATGGTTCGATAATATCATTACCATCTTTGATATCATAAACTTCGAGACCGTCGTGACAGTGGCAATCTTCTTCACGAATGATACATTCCTGAGAAACGTCAACAAGACGTCTTGTAAGATAACCAGAGTCAGCAGTACGAAGAGCTGTATCGGCAAGACCTTTACGAGCACCACGTGAAGAAATGAAATATTCAATAATATTAAGACCTTCACGATAGTTAGCTCTGATTGGGATTTCGATAGTTTTACCTGCTGTGTTAGCAATAAGACCACGCATACCTGCTAACTGACGGAGCTGTGAGTCAGAACCACGGGCACCAGAGTCGAGCATCATAAAGATTGGGTTGTATGGGTCCATAGCATTACGAAGCTCTGCAGAAACGTTCTTTGTACATTCTTCCCAAGCTTTGATTATGCTACGTGAACGGTCTTGGTCACTAAGGAAACCAAATTCATAGTTTTCATTGATAACATCAATTTTTGCTTCAGTTTCAGCAAGATACTGAGCTTTCTTTTCAGGGATTGTAGCATCACAAACAGCAACAGTAATACCGCTTCGTGTTGAATACTTATAACCCTGTGCTTTAACAGCATCAAGAACTTCAGCAGATTTTGCTGTACCGTGAACACGTATACAACGTTCAATAATCTTACCTAACTCTTTCTTATTAACGAGCTTGTCAATTTCAAGAGCAAAGAGATTATCTGGATTGCTTCTGTCAACAAAGCCTAAATCCTGAGGGATTGGTTCGTTGAACATAACTCTACCAAGAGTAGTTTCAACAAGCTTTGTATGTGTAACACCGTCAACTGTTTTAGTCATACGAATTTTAATTGGAGCATGAAGACCAACGTCGCCTTCATCATAAGCCATAATAGCTTCATCAAGGTTTCTGAATACCTTACCATTACCAATTTCATCTGGCTTAATAAATGTAAGATAATAGCAACCAAGAATCATATCCTGTGTAGGAACAACAACAGGCTTACCATCTGAAGGTTTAAGAAGGTTGTTAGCAGCAAGCATTAAGAAGCGAGCTTCTGCCTGTGCTTCTGCTGAAAGTGGTACGTGAACAGCCATCTGGTCACCGTCGAAGTCAGCGTTGAAAGCTGTACAAACGAGTGGGTGAAGTTTAATTGCTCTACCTTCAACAAGGATTGGTTCAAATGCCTGAATACCAAGTCTGTGGAGTGTAGGAGCACGGTTAAGCATAACCGGATGGTCTTTGATAACGATTTCGAGAGCATCCCAAACTTCTGGACGAGCTCTTTCTACCATCTTACGAGCAGATTTAATATTATTAGCAATACCGAGTTCCCAAAGACGTTTCATAACGAATGGCTTAAAGAGTTCAAGAGCCATTTCTTTAGGAAGACCGCACTGATAAAGCTTGAGTTCAGGACCAACAACGATAACTGAACGACCAGAGTAGTCAACACGTTTACCTAAAAGGTTCTGACGGAAACGACCCTGCTTACCTTTGAGCATATCTGAAAGGGATTTTAAAGCACGGTTGTTAGGACCTGTAACAGGTCTGCCACGTCTGCCGTTATCGATAAGAGCGTCAACTGCTTCTTGTAACATTCTCTTTTCATTACGGATAATGATTTCAGGAGCACCAAGTTCAAGAAGCTTCTGGAGACGGTTGTTTCTGTTAATAACACGTCTGTAGAGGTCATTTAAGTCAGATGTTGCAAATCTACCACCATCTAACTGAACCATAGGACGAATATCTGGTGGAATAACTGGAATAGCATCAAGAATCATCCATTCTGGGCGGTTGCCAGATGAACGGAATGCTTCTGCTACTTCAAGTCTCTTAAGAAGTCTGATTTTCTTCTGACCAGCAGCATCTTCGAGCTCAGCCTTTAATGACTCGCACATTGCATCAACATCAATTTCTGAGAGAAGTGTCTGAATTGCTTCAGCACCCATACCAGCTTTGAATGAATCAGCATCATATCTTAATACCATATCGTCGTATTCTTTATCGCTAAGAATCTGGTATTTTTCAAGTGGAGTATCACCTGGATCAATAACAATATATTTAGCAAAATAAAGAACTTTTTCAAGGTCACGGTGTGATATATCAAGCATAAGACCCATTCTTGAAGGTGTACCCTTGAAATACCAGATGTGAGAAACAGGTGCAGCAAGTTCAATGTGACCCATTCTTTCACGTCTAACCTTATTTTTTGTGATTTCAACGCCGCAACGTTCACAAACCTTACCTTTATAACGGATTCTCTTGTACTTACCGCAATGACATTCCCAGTCCTTTGTAGGTCCGAAAATCTTCTCGCAGAAAAGACCATCTCTTTCTGGTTTAAGGGTACGGTAGTTAATTGTTTCCGGCTTCTTAACCTCACCGTATGACCATTCTCTGATCTGTTCAGGTGAAGCAAGACCGATTTTTATTGATTCAAAATCTATGTTATTATCTTCAATTGTTTCAACTTTTGAAGCGTATGCCATATATGAATTACCCTTCTTCCTAATTAATTTTACAGAACACTAATTATTCGTCCATATCGTCGGTGTAACCGAAGTCATCACCGTCATCTTCGTAGCCGAATTCGTCATCAAAGCCGAAGTCTTCGTCTTCTGTTTCTGGAACGTAGTCTTCGCCATCCTCGTCTTTAATACCATAGCCTTCTGCGCCTTCGGCATCATTAACGTTACTGAATGCTTCATCGTCAACGTTTGGAAGATTGATTTCATCATCAAAGTTCTGTTTTAAATCAATTTCGTTATTGTCTTTGTCGAGTACACGAATATCAAGACCGAGAGACTGAAGCTCTTTAATAAGAACCTTGAATGACTCTGGAACGCCTGATTTTGGAACGTTGAGACCTTTAACGATTGATTCATAAGTCTTAACACGACCAACAACGTCGTCAGACTTAACTGTAAGAATTTCCTGAAGAGTGTAAGCTGCACCGTAAGCTTCGAGTGCCCAAACCTCCATTTCACCGAAACGCTGACCACCGAACTGAGCTTTACCGCCGAGTGGTTGTTGTGTAACGAGTGAGTAAGGACCTGTTGAACGAGCGTGAATCTTATCGTCAACAAGGTGGTGGAGCTTAAGGTAATACATGACACCAACTGTAACAGGGTTATCGAACTGACGACCTGTTCTACCATCTGTAAGCCATGTTTTACCATCTGTTGAAAGTTCTGCTTCACTGAGTAAATCACGGATATCGCTTTCGTGAGCACCGTCGAATACAGGTGTCATAACCTTAAAGCCGAGCGCACGTGCTGCATAACCTAAGTGAACTTCAAGAACCTGACCGATGTTCATACGAGATGGAACACCGAGTGGGTTAAGCACGATGTCAAGTGGAGTACCATCTGGTAAGAAAGGCATATCTTCTTGAGGAAGAATACGAGAAACAACACCCTTGTTACCGTGACGACCAGCCATCTTGTCACCAACGCTGATTTTACGTTTCTGAGCGATGTAGCAACGAACAACCTTGTTTACACCAGGATTTAATTCATCACTGTTTGCTCTTGTGAATACTTCAACTTGTACAACAACGCCGTATTCACCGTGTGGAACACGAAGAGATGAGTCACGAACTTCTCTTGCTTTTTCACCGAAGATAGCTCTTAAGAGTCTTTCTTCTGGAGTGAGCTCAGTTTCACCCTTTGGTGTAACCTTACCAACAAGAATATCGCCTGAGTGAACCTCAGCACCAACACGGATAATACCCTCTTCATCAAGGTTTGCAAGAGCATCTTCACCAACGTTTGGAATATCTCTTGTAATTTCTTCTGGTCCGAGTTTAGTATCTCTTGCTTCTACTTCATGCTCTTCAATATGAATAGATGTATAAACGTCTTCACGAACAAGTCTTTCGTTAAGAAGAACGGCGTCTTCGTAGTTGTAACCTTCCCAGGTCATAAAGCCAACAAGGGCATTTTTACCGAGAGAGATTTCACCTTGTGAAGTAGCAGGACCGTCAGCAATAACTGTGCCCTCTTCTACTTTTTCGCCGATTTCAACAACTGGACGTTGGTTTACACAGGTACCCTGGTTTGAACGCATAAACTTAATAAGGTCATAAGTATCAACTTCGCCCTTATCAGTTGTAACCTCAACAGTTTTTGCACTTACTGCAGAAACTGTACCAGCACGTTTAGCAAGAACAACAACACCACTATCTACAGCAGCCTTGTATTCCATACCTGTACCAACTATTGGAGATTCTGTTTTAAGAAGTGGAACTGCCTGACGCTGCATGTTAGAACCCATGAGTGCACGGTTCGCGTCGTCGTTCTCAAGGAATGGAATCATTGCAGTAGCAACTGAGAATACCATCTTTGGAGAAACGTCCATATAATCAGCAACTGTAGGAGCAACTTCTCTGAATTCGTCACGATAACGAACTGTAACACGGTCATTGATGAAGTGACCATCATTGTCAAGTGGTTCGTTAGCCTGTGCAACGCAGTAGTTGTCTTCTACGTCAGCAGTCATATATTCAACTTCATCTAAAACCTTACCTGTTTTCTTATCGATTTTACGGAAAGGAGCTTCAATAAAGCCGTATTTGTTAATTCTTGCGAATGTTGCAAGATATGAAATAAGACCGATGTTAGGACCTTCAGGAGTTTCGATAGGACACATACGACCATAGTGGCTGTAGTGAACGTCACGAACTTCGAAGCCTGCGCGGTCACGAGAAAGACCACCAGGACCGAGTGCTGAAAGTCTACGCTTATGAGTAAGCTCTGCAAGAGGGTTTGTCTGGTCCATAAACTGTGAAAGTGGAGATGAACCAAAGAACTCTTTAATTGCAGCAATAACTGGTCTGATATTAATAAGTGCGGAAGGAGTTGCTTTATCAGGTTCTTGTGCCTGAAGAGTCATTCTTTCACGAATAACTCTTTCCATTCTTGTGAAACCAATTCTGAATTGGTTCTGAAGGAGTTCACCAACAGAACGGATACGACGGTTACCAAGGTGGTCAATATCGTCGGTTGTGCCGAGCTCATTGCCAAGGCAGTTAAGATAGTTGATAGTAGCAAAAATATCATCAATTGTGATAGTTTTTGGAATAAGAGCGTCGCAGTTTTCTCTCATTTTTTCATAGAGCTCTTCACCGCTGTCGCCATACTGATTAATGAGGTCTGAGAGTACGCTGAAGCATACCTTTTCATTAATAGCGATTTCTTCGAGCTGTTCTGCTGTAAAGCCCTTTACGAAATCCATTGGGTCAACCATACCGTTAGAAATAACTTTAACTACTTTTTCTTCAACAGTGAGGAGTACTTCTTTTACACCAGCTCTGTCGATTTTTTCAGCCATTTCTTTAGATATTTTTTCGCCTTCATCTAAAAGGAGTTCGCCTGTCATTGGGTCAAAAACAGGAGCAGCAAGAATTCCACCTGCTATTCTTTCTTCAATAGCAAGCTTCTTATTGTATTTATAACGACCAACTCTTGAAATATCATATCTGTGTGGGTCAAAGAAAAGACCATCAAGATGAGCCTGAGCAGTTTCGAGTGTTGGTGGCTCACCAGGACGAAGCTTTTTGTAAACTTCAAGTAAAGCTTCTTCTGTATTCTGAGTTGTATCTTTTTCGAGAGTTGCTTCAATTCTGTCATCATCACCGAAGAACTCACGGATTTCAGCATTTGAGCTAAGACCTAATGCTCTGATAAATGTAGTGATAGGAAGCTTTCTGTTCTTATCAATTCTTACGTTGAAAACATCGTTCTGGTCTGTTTCATACTCAAGCCAAGCACCTCTGTTAGGAATAACAGTTGTTGTGAAAAGCTTTTTACCGTTCTTGTCAAATGTATTGCCGTAGTAAACACCTGGGGAACGAACGAGCTGTGAAATGATAACACGTTCAGCACCATTGATAACAAAAGTACCGCTGTCAGTCATAATTGGGAAGTCACCCATATAGACCTCGTTATCCTTAATCTCGCCTGTTTCCTTGTTGTAAAGTCTGACTGTAACTCTTAAAGGAGCAGCATATGTTGCATCTCTCTCCTTACATTCAGTCACACTGTACTTCGGCTTTTCGTCCATTCGGTAATCTACAAAGCTAAGTACAAGATTGCCCGAATAATCCGTGATTTCATCAATATCACGGAAAACCTCTTTAAGACCTGTGTCAAGAAACCACTTATAAGAATTCTTCTGAACCTCAATAAGATTTGGCATTTCCATAACCTCATTGATTTCAGCAAAACTCATACGGGTATTCTTACCAAGCTTTACGGGTTTCACATTCGCCATAAGTTATATCACTCCGTTCCTATTTTTAACTCTTTTTCCACTATTTAAGCTGAAAAAAGAAATATTTAACAAATTTACCTTGGGAAAATTTTACACGTAAAATTTAAAACGCGTAAATTGTTACTTCTGCACAATAACAGAATAGCAAAATATGATTAGCGACACTATTCCATTATTATAGATTTTACAAGTATATCACAACACTTTCAATTCGTCAAGAGAAAAATGAATTTTTCTTGAAAATTCATTTTTAGTGGTTAGTGAGTCAGTAAGTCAGTGGTCAGTATGTCAGTGGTCAGTAGGGGCAGACCTGTGGTCGCCCGTTTAGGTGTTAGGGTGTTGGGGTAAAAAAATTCTATCATTTAAAGTTAATCATAACTTTAAATGATAGAAGTCATTTATATATTCACTTCAAAAAATTAGGATTATCAGTTCTATCAAGTAGATAATCAATACTCACATTATAATAGTCAGCTAACTTAATAAGAACTTCTGCTGTTAATGAAATTATGCCAGTCTCATATTGTGAATAAGTATTTTGTGAGACATTGAGTATTTCTGCTACTTGCTTTTGTTTTATATCTCTATCTTCTCTAATAGCTCGAAGATTTTTAAATTGCATAATAACCACCTCGTAGTTATTATGCGTTATCTGTAATCGAGATATTGACTTTTATTTGTAATACAGATATAATATATATTACTTTAAAAGTTCTTCAAACGTAATATTAAAAACTTTTGTAAACCCGATTATTTCAATATCGGTAACAAACCTTTTGCCACACTCAATTCGTTGAATTGCATTTTTATCAATATCCAATCCGACTAATTGTAATTTATCTGCTAATTCTCGTTGAGAAAGTTTCATTTGATTGCGGTAAAACGAAATATTCTTACCACACACATTATTTAAACCATCAGAAGTTTTATTAATAAACATATAACTACCCTCTTTGACATTTAGTGCTTGTCAATAGTAAAATTATATGTTATTATTAGTTTATTATTGACATTTAGTGAATGTCAATTCAAGGTGAGTGAGATTATGCGATGTGAAAATAAATTCTGTATTTATAACTTTAAAAATGCCTGTGTTTGCGGTGAAACAGAAATAGATTACAATGGTACATGCAAAAAATGTGAATATATTAATATAAACGATGAAGAATTAGAAAAAATAAAAGCTGAAAGTTTTAAAGAACAACGGAGCACAACTAACACAAAAAAATATATTACAACAAAATTTTATTTTGATTAGGATGTAATGAATTATGAATTTGATTGAAACTCATTATTATTTAATTGCAAAAGCTTTCCATACAGATATGATTGGTGCAAAAGAAACCGTTTGCCAATACATAGAAGATTTAAAAGAACGAATTGATAATTCTAATGATGAAAATGCAAAAACTTTTTGGTATGATGAATTTAATGATAATTATCCTGACCCAGATGAATTCCTTACTTTACTTTTTATGACTGGTGAAAATCCTTTTTTGCCAAAAAACAAATAAACCCAACAAATCCTCTACTATATTTAAAGTATATCTAATTAAACTTTCAAACTATTACGACGTATCTATCGACTACATTTTAGAAACCTCAAACAACCCCAAAATATTAACGTAAAAACCTACTGTAAATTTCAAAAAAATTCACAGTAGGTTTTATTTTTTTAAATATTCACTTTCCAGTAGCCAAAACGCTTACCGCCCTCACGGGAGATAATGCCTTTTTCTTCTAAGGAATTCATAATAGTTTTTACTGTTCTTTCTGATTTGCCAATTTTTTCTGCAATCTGCTTTTGTGTTATTTTTGAATCTATCTTTATTTCAGCTAAAACTGCATTTTCTTCTAAAGTGCAATCCAAAGTGCAATTTTTGCACTTTAGGTACTTGGACGGGATAGCAAAGCTCATCCCCTACACAAACAAAAAACTCGGTAGATTGCTCTACCGAGTGAATTTGTTTTATTAAACTTAAATTACTTAAGTTCAACTTTTGCGCCAGCTTCTTCGAGCTTAGCTTTTGCTGCTTCAGCATCTTCTTTAGAAGCTGCTTCTTTAAGAGTTGCAGGAGCACCGTCAAC
>SVOI01000057.1 GCA_015066465.1 Oscillospiraceae bacterium | reverse complement strand
AGAAACTCTTGAAATAGATGGTATTTATGATATAGATGAGCTTGGTAAAAAAGCAGGGAAGCTTACAATATATATTTATAACAGAGATGTATCACCTGAAAAACTCGCAGAAATACTTTTAAATTTAAAAACGGTTTTCGATAAATCTGGTGTTACTTTTTATGCTATAGATTGTGTACTTGAAGAATCAAAACCAGAAGCAAGTGAAGAGGGTGGTGTACCGAAAGATCCACCACGTATTGAAGTAATGAATTTCCTTTATAGCGACATTTATGAAGATGGGTTAGTTGAAAGAGTTCGGGAGGCTAATCAGAAAGCGATTGAATATTACGAGGAGCAGGATAAGATAAAGGAAGCGGAGATTAGTGAAGCACTGAGTCAGTAAGTCAGTGGTAAGTTGTTAGATTTTTGGTGTTAGATGTTAGAAAAGGTAATAAATAAATTTATCTTATTATTTTAAATTTTTCATAAACTGTAAACGAGTACAAAAATTAAATGTGACGGTCTGCCTCTCTTCGAAGAGAGGCGTTTCATAAAGAAACAAATTATCCTATCATTTAAAGTTGATTTTTGGATTTCAACTAAAAATGATAGGATAAATTTATTACTAATTTTCTTCCTTATCTACTACAATAACATCAATTCCAAGTTCTTCAAATTGAGTTAAATCATCTTCAGATGCATCCCAGTCTGTAATTAATGTATTGAGTCTATTTGCAGGACAAATGCTGACGATAGAGTCAAAACCTATTTTTGCAGTTGGATATAAACCAATTGTTTGTTTAGAACTATCAATAAGAGCATTCCAGAAGCTGATTGCCTGACTTCTTTGAATTGATAAACCAAATTTTACAGAAATACAAGCTGATGTAATAAAGCACTTGTCAAATCTTAATCTTCTTATTGTTTCAACTGCAATAGCATCATAGCAATTACCTTTGTCATCCATTTCGCCACCGAGCATAATAACAGAAATATTATCATTTTTTCTCAATTCTTCTGCAATTATAATAGAATTGGTAACTACTCTGATTTTAATGTCAGCAGGTAGATTTTGTGTCATAAGGTAACCAACAGTCGCACTTGTAATAAAAATAACATCGTTATTTTCTATCATAGAAACAGCTTTTTTAGCAATTTCTAAATAATTTTCTTTTACTTCTTTAATGTCTTTACAAGTTACCTTTGGTGGCTTGCTAAAAGCTATTTGTCTTAACTTAATAGCTCCGCCATGTGTTCTTTTAAGAAGTCCTTTTTCTTCAAGAATTCTTAAATCTCTTTTTGCAGAATCATAACTTACAGCAAATTTTTCTTGAATTTCTGTAGTAGTAATACTGCCTTTTTCATTTAATAAATCTAATATTGCCTGATGTCTTTCTTCAATAAACATATTATTCACCTTTGTTAACATATTACAAGAAATGTGTGCACTTTCATTCCTTGTTGTTAACACAATAACACATTCGTTAACGATTGTCAACCCTTTTCGTGAAAAAATGTTAAATTCGTTAAAAAACGTGAACACGGCATCCAAAATGTAAAAAGTTCTTGACATTTTGTGTATTTATACTTATAATATAAATGTAAAAACTTCTTTACATTTAGGAGGCGACATTATGAAAAAGTTTTTTAAAAAATTAGGTTTTCATAGAATGGATGAAATGGAACAACAAATTGCCTTTAAGGCTCAACGAAACGCATTTATATTTTTGTTAATTGCTCTTTTATGCTGGACAATGTATGAAAGTTATAAAGTATATATTTATCATAGTGATTTAAACCCTTATCCTTGCTTCCTTCTTGCTGCTGCTTCATTAATACAGACAATTTCACAGCTAATTTTAACACATAAAGCAGTAAAAGATGAAGAACCAGCAACTTTTTCAAAGGTATTGAAAATAGTATTGCCAATTTTAATCACTTTCGCTATAATAGCATCTATCGGAACTGCTATTATTTTTTCGAGGTGAAAAAATGACAAATAAAATTAAAGAGTTGCGAAAAGCTCAGGGCTACAGGCAAGAAGATTTGGCTGAAGCATTAGGAGTTTCCAGACAAACAATTATTGCTATTGAAAACAATAAATATAACCCCACCCTTGAATTAGCAATGAAATTGGCTCGATATTTAAAAACTACTGTTGAAGATTTGTTTTCTATTGAAAATTAATATGAATGAACCCTTGCCAGAATCTTTTTCTGACAAGGGTTTAATTTATTAATAAAATTCCGAATTACGCATTACGAATTCCGAATTAAAGCTCAACTGCCGCACGTTCAACCTTAAGTCCCTTAGTATAACGAACCATAAAGTTGTTGAAGCTTTCTTTTAATTTTTCATCTGCAGTAGATGTAATCATTTTTTGTGAAGCGAAAACGTCGTCTTCAAGGAATTCTGCAAGTGATTTTTTGCCTTTATTAATCATATATGAAGCGAGCACTGCAATACCCCAGGCACCGCCTTCACCAGCAGTTTCCATAACAGAAACTGGTGTATCCATAACTGCAGAAAGCACATTTTGACCAACAAGAGGTGTTTTAAAGAAACCACCGTGACCTAAAATTTTATCAATAGCAACGTTTTCTTTCTTCAAAATGTCAAGACCAGTTCTTAAAGCACCAAAGCAAGTAAAGAGTTGAACTCTCATAAAGTTTGCAAGGTTAAAGTTACTGTCTGGTTCTCTAAAGAGAAGTGGTCTGCCACTTTCGAAACCAGTAATATGTTCACCTGAGAAATAGTTGTAAGAAAGAATGTTACCTAAATCGTCATCTGCCTCTAAGCTCTTTTTAAAGAGTGCAGTAAAAATATCACCCATATTAAGTGAAACGCCCATTGTGTCTGCAAAATCTTTAAAGAGATTTGCCCAAGCGTTAATGTCAGAAGTACAGTTGTTGCAGTGTACCATTGCAACTGCATCACCAGCAGGGGTAGTTACAAGGTCTATTTCTTCATAGCGTTTTGAAAGCATTTTTTCTAAAACAATCATAGCAAAAACAGAAGTACCAGCAGAAACGTTACCAGTTCTTACACCAACTGAGTTTGTTGCTACCATACCTGTGCCAGCATCGCCTTCTGGTGGGCACATTGGAATGCCACTCTCAAGGTCGCCTTCTTCGTCAAGTAAAAGTGCACCTGTCGCTGTTAATGTACCAGCACTCTCACCAGCAGAAAGAACTGTTGGAAGAATATCTTGCAATTTCCAAGGAAATGCTTTAACTTTGTCTAATGCATTGAATTTTTCGATATATTCAGCATTGAATTTTCTTGTGTTATCATCAATAGGGAACATACCAGAAGCTTCGCCAACGCCTAAAACCTTTTCACCAGTCAATTTCCAATGAATGAAACCAGCAAGTGTTGTGAAATATGTAATATCCTTAACGTGCTCTTCACCTATTAAAATTGCTCTGTAAAGGTGAGCAATGCTCCAACGCTGTGGAATATTGAAACCGAAAAGGGCTGAAAGCTCGGTTGCAGCTTCACCGGTAATTGTATTTCTCCATGTTCTGAAAGGAACGAGTAAGTTTTCATCCTTATCAAAAGGCATATAACCGTGCATCATACCACTGATACCAATAGCCTTTAAGCTCTTGAGTGTTACGCCATATTCATCTTTAACGTTCTTTTTAAGTGAAGCATAAGCGCCTTTCATACCAGCGTAAATTTCATCGAATGAATAAGTCCAGATGTTATCAACGAAGCTGTTTTCCCAATCATAAGCACCAGAAGCTATTGGTGCATTTGTTTCGTCAATAAGAACAGCCTTAATTCTTGTTGAGCCAAATTCAATACCTAAAACGGCTTGACCATTTAAAATTAATTCTTTTGCTGACATAACCATTCCCCTTTGTCAATTAATAATATAATTTTACCATATTATGAAATAAAATTAAAGTTCAATTTCTAATTCTTTCATTTTTTCTCTCAATTTCTGAAAGTCAGAAAGAGCATCTGCCTTTTGCGCTTCATTTCTTAAAAGTGCGGCTGGGTGAAAAGTGCCCATAAAATAAATATTACCTTTTTTAATAAATTGCCCGTGCTCTCTTGTCACCTTAAAATCAGGTGAAATAAGTCTTGTTGCGGCAATTCTGCCAAGGCAGACTATAATTTTTGGCTTTATGAGTTTTGTCTGCTCTCTTAACCAGTTAATACACGCTTCTTGCTCGTCTTCTTTTGGGTCTCTATTTTGTGGTGGTCTGCATTTAACAATGTTTGCTATATAAATATTTTTCTGTCTGCTTAAACCTATGACTTCTAAATATTTATCTAAAAGCTTACCCGCCTTACCCACAAACGGCTCACCCTGTAAATCCTCGTTTTCACCAGGGCCCTCACCAACAAATAATATGTCAGCGCTTTCGTTACCCACACCAAAAACAAGGTTTGTTCTGGTAGTTCCTAAAGAGCATTTCTGACAAGAAAAGCAGTCTTTTTTAAGTTCTTCAAAGTTTTCGTACATTATAAAATAATCAACTCTTTTTCACAGCTTGTAAGGTTAATATAGCCGTCTTCTGTAATGAGTGCCATATCTTCAATTCTTACACCGAATTCATCCGGAATATAAATACCAGGCTCAACAGTTACAACGTTACCAGTTTCTAAAGTCGCTTTAGAATATGGTGAAAGGTTTGGTGACTCGTGAATTTCTACGCCAACGCCGTGACCAGTACCGTGGCCAAAGTTTTCTTTATAGCCTTTGCCGTCAATAATATCACGACCAGCTTTATCGGCATCAAAGCCTGTAACACCATTCTTTAAAACTGCTAAAGAAGCCTTTTGTGCTTTTAAAACTGTTTCATAAACTTCTCTTTGCTTTTCTGTTGGTTCACCTACTATAACAGTTCTTGTCATATCACTGTGATAGCCGTTATAGGTTGCACCAAAGTCCATTGTGATAAAATCGCCTTTTTCAATTTTTTTATCAGATGGTACGCCGTGTGGCATAGAAGAATTTTTACCACTTACTGCAATTGTTTCAAAAGAAACTGCTTCTGCACCGTGGCTTAACATATAAAAATCAAGTTCTAATGCAATCTCTTTTTCAGTAACGCCTTCTTTTATAAATGTTAAAATATGAGAAAAAGCATCTTCTGCAATTTTTTGTGCTTTTTTAATACATTCTACTTCATATTCAGTTTTTACAGCACGAAGTTTATTTATAATTTCATCTACTTCTTCTTTTGCTTCAACTTTGCAAAAATCAAAAGTCTTTTTTAAGTTGTTTAATTCAGCAACGGTAAGTCTTTCTGTTTCCAAATAAATATTTTTTATATTTAATTCTTTTAAATATGGTGCAAGTGTTTCATTAACACGCTTTAAAAGAGCACATTTACAGGCAGTTATAGTATTTGTTGCTGCTTCAATATAACGGCTGTCGGTAAAAAATACTGCTTCTTTTTTAGATATCACAAGATATCCATCAGAAGAATTGAAGCCTGTGAAATATCTTCTGTTTTCAGGTGAAGTAATAATTACAGCATCATTTTCTGTTTTTAATATTGAGTTAAATTTATTTATCAAAAGGAACACCGCCAATTTATAATTTGTAATGAAAAAATAAAAGAGATGATACCCAAAAGGCATCATCTCTTTACATTTTAATAATATTTGCGTTTACGAGCAGCCTCGGATTTTTTCTTTCTCTTTACAGAGGGTTTTTCATAATGCTCTCTTTTACGTACTTCTTGGATAACACCGTCTCTTGATGTTTGTCTCTTGAATCTACGAAGTGCACTATCTAAGGACTCGTTTTCTTTAACTTTTACCTGACTCATTTAACATTCCCTCCCTCCGTTGTTACCAACAAAGGTATAATTATCATAATACATCAGCCATTATACAAGAAATCAAGCAACGTGTCAAGTAAATTTTTTTAAGATTTTGTTAAAATTTGATTTATTTAGCGTAATCGCCGACCATAATCATATATTCGCCAATCTGAGCACCGAATTCAGGAGCACCATCCATAATAAGCTTACCCTGTTGAACAGATTCAATCATATCGTCAATAGACATTAAAATACCTAATGCACTGTCAAGATTATTAAAGCGCATTGTAAAGAATGGCAATGCTCTCTTATATTCGCCACGACCAGATTTACTCTTACCAGCCTTAATTCTTATGTAAGCAGAAACAGTTGGTTCACCATCAACCTTCCAGGCGTAAACACGGTCAGGGCTTTTACTGGTCCAATCGTGAATTGTTTCGTGACCCATTTTATTGAGTGTGCTGATACCTGCAGAAAGAAGATAGAAGTAGCATTTTACTAAAAGACGTTTGTCTTCTTCTTTTTCTGGTGGTTTCTCAAGACCTAAAAGGTCTGCCATTTTAAGAAGTGCCATCATAAATACGCCAAACTCATAAATGAAGTTAACACCCTTCATTTTTGGGAGTGTAGCAGGGCCGATTTTACCCTTGAAGAAAGCATTCATTGTTTCAACGCTCTTAAATTCGAGTTCAACAAATTTTTGCTTATCAACTCTTTCTGCTACCTTATTAGCGTGAATTAACCATTCATCACCATTAACTACAAAATGAGTTGCCCATTTGCCGTCTGGTGCTTCTGAGTCACGACAGCTGACCTGAAATACACAATGTACTTTTTCAAACTTCTTTTTGATTGATGGTACATCCTGGACTATGGTTTTTAAAAGTGGTAAAGCACCGCAAAGAAATATTTTATTAGTATAAAGTTGTTCTTTATCTGCCAAAAATCTCAATCCTTTCAAATTGAATTGAGAATTAAGAATTGAGAATTGAGAATTTCGGGTCTGCGACGCTATTATAACAATATAATGCTGACCGCAGGTCCCACAACTCTTCACTTTTCACTCTTAACTCTTCACTCGAATTTTAATTTAAAAATTAAAATTCATCGTCCCAGTCGTTATCTTCTTCAAAGTCAGCCTTCATAACTTCACGAACAGCAGCAATAATGCCGTTTGAGTCAATACCAAGCATAGACATAATATCTTCCTGAAGACCGATAGGTGCAAATTCGTCCTGAATACCAAGCTTTTTAAATGCACAGCCTTTACCTGATTCAACAACAACCTCTGCAACTGCTGAACCAAGACCACCTAAAACTGTATGGTCTTCAACAGTAATAATACGGCGAGTTTCTGTAACTGCTTTTAAAATAGCTTCACGGTCAATAGGCTTAATTGTGTGCATGTCTAATACACGAACTTTGAGACCATCTGCATTATTTAAGAATTCTGCAGCCTGTACTGCCTGGAATACACAAGAACCACAAGCAATAATTGTAAGGTCACTTCCTTCGTGAACTTCTACTGCTTTACCGATTTCAAAGCCGTAGTCAGTATCTTTATAAAGAACACGGTCGAAACCACGGTTAATTCTTATGTAGAAAGGACCTGGTGTATTGTAAGCAGCCATAACAGCGTTATATGTTTCATAACCATCTGCAGGGCAGATAACTGTAAGATTAGGAATTGAACGTGTTAAAGCAAGGTCACAAATAGCGTGGTGAGTAGAACCAGCCTGACCGAAAGATGTACCTGAGTGAGTTGCAATAACTTTTGCATTAACGTTCTGGTAGCAGAGGTCAGTGTGGAGTTGGTCTGCTGAACGGAATGAAGCGAATTGTGAGAATGTTGAAAGGAATGGTACAAGACCAGCCTTTGCCATACCCGCAGCAATACCAAACATATTTTGTTCTGCAATACCTACGTTAAAGAATCTGTCTGGGAATTTCTTCTGGAAATCACCAATTTTAGTTGATTTTGCAAGGTCAGCTGTTAAAGCGACAACCTCAGGGTGTGCTTCTGCTAATTCAACAAGAGCCTGACCATAAATTTCAGCAGTTGAGAGAGATGTTGATTGTTCTGCTGTATAAGATAAACCACCAGCCATATTATTCGCCCTCCTTTTCAGCACGTTCTACACGTTTTTGGTAAGATTCTTCAAGAGATTTCTTACCTTTTTCATATTTCTCAGTATCAAATGCACCGTAGTGCCATCTGAAGTCGCCTTCAATAAAGTCAATACCGCAACCTTTAATTGTATCGCAAAGAATTAAAACTGGTTTGTCAGTATCATTATTATATGCAAACTCAATAGCTTCACAAAGCTCGTTAATGTTGTTACCATCAATTTTCTTAACAATAAAGCCGAATGCTTCCCACTTGTCAGCAAGTGGCTCAAGAGCCATAACTTCTTCTGTTGGTCCGTCAATCATATTGTGGTTACGGTCAACAAATGTAATAAGATTTGTAAGCTTATAGTGAGCTGCAGACATTGCTGCTTCCCAGTTTGAACCTTCGTCTAATTCACCGTCACCTAAAACAACGAATGTTTTATAATCTTTCTTTAAAAGACGTGCTGCAAGAGCAGTACCAACGCCTATTGAAAGTCCGTGACCGAGTGAACCTGTTGAAGCGTCAACACCACGAACCTTGTTAGCATCAAGGTGAATACCCATTTTTGAACCTGAAAGGTTAAATGTTTTGAGCATTTCTTTATCATTAAAACCAAAATCACAAAGAACAGGTGCATAAGCAATACCTGCGTGACCTTTACTTAAAATAAATCTGTCACGGTCTTCCCAGTTTGGGTCTTCTACCTTTAAATTCATATATTTGTGGTAGCATACTGTCATGATATCCATAGCACTCATACCACCACCGATATGACCGCTACCTGCCCAGTATGTAGTATCAAGGCAAAGATTACGAAGCTCGTGAGCTTTCTTTTCAAGCCTTAACCACTCTTGTTTTGTTAATGCCATCAGAATTACCTCCCGTATATAAATTATTTATTTACTTATTTAAAAAGTTCTGGGTGATTATTTCTTACCACTTTAAATGCTTCGTCTGCAATTTCAACAGTTCTGTTAATATCCTCGTGAGTTAATGCAGCGTTAATAAAGTGGTTGTGGTGAGATGCAAAGAACACACCTCTGTTAACACATTCTGCAATCCAGTCCTGATGAAGAAGCATTGAGTCGTCATTAGCAATTCTTAAATAGAAAAGTGCTGGTGGACCAGATGTTACAAGGTCAAAGCCGTTTTCTGCACCTGCTTTTTTAAGACCGGTTAAAAGCTCTGTGCCAAGGTCGTTAAAGAGCTTTGGTGCATTTATTGCTTTTAATTTATTAATACAAGCAATACAAGCAGCAAATGGAACTGCACTCATCCAGTAAGAGCCTGTGTAAGAAAGTGAAGAAGCGGCGCTTCTTAAAAATTCTTTACCACAGAAGGCAGACATATTGTAGCCGTTTGCAAGTGCTTTACAGAAGCAGATAATATCTGCCTCAAAACCAAAGAAATGGTCAGAACCAGCAAGGTCAAGACGGAAGCCTGCACGAACGTCGTCTATAATAAGAACAATATCCTTTTCTGTGCAAAGCTTTCTTACCTCCTGCCAGAAGCCATCTATTGGAAAAGCATTATCGAAGAAGTTACCGTGGTTATATGGCTGAGCAATAATTGCAGCAACCTCGCCTTCGTTTTCTTCTAAAGTCTTTTTAAGACCTTCAATATCGTCCCATTTGCAATATAAATTATTTGCAACGTCTTCTGGAGTAACACCAGGGTAGTCAATTTTTTGCACCATTGGTGAAACACCGTGATAGAAGCCGTTAAAGAAAATAAGCTTCTTTCTGTGAGTGTAAGCACGTGCAGTGAGAATCGCACCTTGTGTAGCGTCGTTACCATTCTTTGCGAAGAATGCCCAGTCAGCAGTGTTTACTGTATCAACTAAAAGCTCTGCACATTCAACCATAATTTTATCTGGTGAAGAAACGCAGTTGCCTTTTTTAATCTGCTCAATAGCAGCGTTGTCAACGTCTTCGTCACAGTAGCCTAAAATGTTAGGGCCATAAGCACACATATAGTCAATATATTGGTTGCCGTCAACGTCCCAGAAATAAGTACCTTTTGCTTTTTCTGAAAAACGAGGCCATCTGTTAACAGGAATAAACTGACCTTCTGCAGGACCTAAATGCCCGTAAACGCCTGACGGAATGACTTTTGATGCTCTTTCATACCATTCGTCTGATTTTGTTGTTGTGTATAATGGAAAAGACATTTAAGAACCCCCTTACGCCAAGTATAATGCTACACGGTCTAAAATACGGTTAACGTTGTCAAGCATATTAACCATACCGTGCATTTCAATTTTACCAGTACCAATACAGGTAAGAGCATTGATTTTACCATCAAATAAAGCTCTTGCTGTTTCGATTGAATCAAAAATCATAGCAGCTCTGTATTTTTCAGGAATCTGCTTTATTGTAACAAGACGATTGTCTTTACAAACAAGCTCAACGCCGATATCGTTTTTGATACCTATGTAAATGCTACCATCAATAATATGAGAAGCACTGAATTTACCGATTTCGTCGTTGTTACCAATCTGAGCTATTGCAACGCCTATTGTGTAAAGCATAAGACGTGTGCTTCTCTCAAAAAAAACAGGGTCTTTTAAATCTTCTTCAGTAGCTCTCATATATTTAGAAAGCACGTCTGTAAGAGGAGTGAATTTTTTAAGTAAGAAGTTTATATGTGTAAAGCCCTTTGAAGGAATAGGTGTAACGGTACCATCTATAAGTCCGTTGAATTTTTCAGGTGAAGAAAAAGGTAATTTTACGTCACAAGCACCACAACCCTGCTCCATACGGCATTTGCCATTTTTAAAGAACAAAGTAGCAGAAGGACCACCTTTTACTTCAAATCCTATTGAAATAGGCTTCTGGTCTTTAATAATTTCATTAGCTTCAGGTACAATTTCACAAAGGTTTTCTAAAGTACCTAAAACACCAAACATATTAATATAAGCAAGTGTTCTTGCATCCATTAAATTCTGCATTATGTAAGACTCCCTTCGTTTGAAAATTTGTTGCATAAATATACTACTTTATTTTAACAGACTGTTAGATTAAAGTCAACAAAACTTTAAGTGTATTTTTCAAAATTTTTATAGAAAATTACTTGACATTTTGTCTTATAATAGTATAATTAAAAGTGAACACATATTCACTTTTCAAAAAGTGTTTTAATTTGAATTTTCAGGAGGCTTTATAATGGACACAAGATTCGCAATTACTGAGTATCATGACGCTCAGGAAGTTACAAGACAACTCGACAATCTTATTAAACAACCAATTTACACAATCAAGCCAGACGTTCTTAAAAAATATGAAGAAGAATATTTCGGCAAAAAATGTGCAAAGAGTAAAGAAATGATTGAAGAAGCAAAACAGGTTATTCCTGGTGGCGTTCAGCATAACCTTGCTTTTAACTATCCATTCCCACTCGTTTTCACTAAAGCAGAGGGTATGAAGCTTTACGATATTGATGGTAATGAATACTTCGACTTCCTTCAGGCAGGTGGCCCAACAGTTCTTGGTTCTAACCCAAAAGAAGTAAGAGAGCAGGTTATAGACCTTCTTAATACTTGTGGTCCTTCAACAGGTCTTTTCCACGAATTTGAATATAAATTAGCAAAGAAAATTTCTGACAGTGTTGAAACTGTTGATATGTTCCGTATGCTCGGTTCAGGTACAGAAGCTTGTATGGCAGCAATTCGTGTTGCAAGACTTGCTACAAAGAAAAAGAACATAGTTAAAATGGGTGGTGCTTACCACGGTTGGTCTGACCAGCTCGGTTACAGTATTCGTGTTCCTGGTTCAAAATTCACACAGGCTCACGGTGTTCCACTTTATCTCTTTAAGCATACTCAGGAATTCTTCCCAAATGACCTTGATTCACTTGAAAGAGTTCTTCGTAAAAACCAATTAAAAGGTGGCACTGCTGCTGTATTTATGGAACCAATCGGTCCAGAAAGCGGTACAAGACCACTCGATAAAGATTTCAACCAAGGTGTTGAAAGACTCTGCCGTAAATATGGCGCACTTCTTATATTCGATGAAGTTGTTACAGGCTTCAGAATTGGTATGGCTGGTGCACAAGGTTACTATGGTGTTTCACCTGACCTTACAATCTTCGGTAAAGTTATTGCTGGTGGTTACCCAGGTGCTGGCGGTATCGGTGGTAAGAAAGAATATATGAAATACCTCGGTGCAGGTCTTGATGCAAGTGGCGAAAAGGTTAAGAAAGCATTTATGGGCGGTACAATGGCTGCTACTCCACTTTCTTGTGTTGCTGGTTACTATACACTTGAAGAAATTGACAGACAAAATGCTTGTCAGAAGGCTGGTCAGATGGGAGACAGACTCACAAAGGGTCTTCAGGAGCTCATTAAGAAATATGACCTTCCATTCGTTGCATTTAACCAGGGCTCTGTTTGTCACATTGATACAGTTGGTACAATGCACTACTCAATCAACTGGTCTAAACCTTGGGAAATCCCAGGTGTTCTTTCAGCTACAAGTGAAAGAAAGAAAGAAATGCAACACATGGGCGCAGCGTACATGGCAGAGGGTCTTGTTACTCTTGCAGGTAGCCGTCTTTACACAAATGCTCAGTATACACCAGAGCTTATTGACGAAGCACTCGTAAGATTTGACAGAGTATTCCAGAACGTTGCTAAAAAAGAAGGTTAAAACAAATTATAAAGCACGGATTATTTCCGTGCTTTATTGATGATAAAGGAGAAAACAATATGGATATTCTCGAAGCAAAACAAGTAGTTATTAAAGCTGGTCACGAATTATTAAAGGCTGGTCTTATTGTTCGTACGTGGGGTAACATCAGCTGCAGAGTCAGTGACACACAATTTGTTATCACTCCAAGTGGCAGAGCTTATGAAGATTTAACTCCTGATGATATTGTACTCGTTAATATTGCTGACTGTTCTTATGATGGAGACGTTAAGCCTTCTTCTGAAAAAGGTATTCACGCTTCTTGTTATCAGTTAAGACCAGATTGCAATTTTGTTATTCATACACATCAGGCAAATGCTTCTATTGTAAGTGCATTAGGCTACGATATTAATTCTCTTAAAGAAGAGCATTCTGCTATTATTGGTAGCGACGTGCCTTGTGCTGCTTATGGTCTCCCAGGTACAGGCAAATTAAGACAGGGCGTTATTGATGCACTTAACCGCTCAAAATCAAAAGCAATTATTTTAGCACACCACGGTGCTGTTTGTGTTGGTAGCGATTATGATGATGCATTTAAGGTTGCTTCTACCTTAGAGGATGTTTGTGAAAAATATATAGCAGACCGTTGCAGTGAGGTTTCAGGTAAAGCAGTTGAAACACTCAGTGGTGTGAAAGATTATATTAAGAGCGTTTTCACATCAGACGCTTCTTATAAAGCACAAAAAGAATTTGCACCAATTGATAGTGAAAGAAACGGCGAAACAATAACAATTTTTAAAGATGGAGCAGAGGTAGTTAAGTTAAACGTAAATTCAGGTTCTGCTATCGGCGGTGGCGAAAAACCAGAAAGTGCCGATTTACATCTTGCTATTTATAAAAAGAGAGAAGACGTAAACTTCATTCACCACTCTCACAATGAATATGTTAAAGCAATTTCAATGCAAGGAAAAAAAATGAAGCCACTTCTTGATGATTTTGCTCAGCTTATTGGCCCAACAGTAAAATGTGCGGTATTTGATAATAGTTCTGCTAAAAAGGTAGTAAAAGCACTCGGCAATAAAAATGCAGTTCTTTTAAAGGATAACGGCGCAATTTGTGTTGCTGGTACAAAATATGATGCTGAAGCTATTGAAATTGTTATGGATAAAGGTTGTAAAACACTTGTTGGCGCAAACCTTTACTCAGGTGTTAAAGCAATAAATGCAATAGAAGCAAACCTTATGAGAATAATTTATAAAATGAAGTATTCTAAAAAAGCAGGAAAATAAAAAAGAGGTCGCGAAAGCGACCTTTTTTTAATTCAGAATTCAGAATTAAGAATGCAGAATTTTGGAAACACTTCGTGTTTGATTATAATTATTAGTCAATAAAGCAAACAAGTTCTATCATTTTTAGTTATGAAAACTTTAAATGATAGAACTTTTCTAATATCTAAAACCTAACACCCAACACCTAAAATCATTGTAGTGGTTTTATTGCTCTTTCAAGTATTCCGTTGATTTTTGCAATAATAATGCCATAATTTGAAATTGGAACTTGCTTTTCTGTTGCAAGTGAAATTCTTGATTTCATTTCTCTTTCTGTGAGCATACAAGCGCCACAATGAATTATGAGCTTATATTTTTCTAAATTCTCAGGGAAATCGCCACCAGATGTAAAATCGAAATTTATATCTTTTTTAGTATAATTCTTAATCCAGTTAGGTAATTTTTCAGTACCTATATCACCACATTGTCTATGATGGGTGCATCCTTCAGAAATCAATACACAGTCACCGTCTTGTAAATTATCTAATTCATCTGCACCTTTTACTGCACCCCACAATTCACCTTTATAACGTGCAAAAAGGATTGAAAAAGAAGTTAATTTAACATCTTCAGGTACAATAGCAGATACCTTTTTAAATGCCTGCGAATCGGTAATTACAAGTCTTGGTGGATTTTTAAGCTTTGAAAGAGTAACCTCTAACTCTGTATCTTTTGTTACAACAACAGTTGCGCCAATATCTAAAAGCTCACGTATTGTCTGTTGTTGTGGCAAAATAAGTCTGCCCTTAGGGGCGCTACTATCAATAGGAGTTACTAAAACAACAGTGTCATTGGATTTTATAATATCGCCTAAAAGAGTTTTTTCGGTATGTTCAACATCACTTAATTTACCGATTAACTCTTTTAATTCATTTATATTGATATTTTCTTTTGCACTTACATAAATTTCGTTATCAGATAAATTCTGTTTTTCAGTTATTAAATCGCACTTGTTGAAAGCAATTATATATGGAATGTTACGCTTTTTAAAATCTTCAATAAGCTTTGAATCTTCTTTTTGCATTCCTTTTGTAGCATCTACTACAAGAACAGCAATATCCGTTTTATTTAATATATTTATCGTTTTTTTAACACGAAGCTCACCCAAATCGCCCTCATCATCAATACCAGCAGTATCAATTATTACAACGGGACCAATAGGTAATAATTCCATTGCCTTTTTAACAGGGTCAGTTGTAGTGCCTTTAACATCTGAAACTACTGAGAGCTCTTGGTTTGTAACGGCATTTACAACACTTGATTTACCAGCATTACGAAGCCCGAAAAATGCAATATGAAGTCTTTCTGCCGAAGCTTTTTCATTTAAACTCATAATTTTTCTCCTGATTAAAAACGGAAATCACGTCTGTTAGATGCTTTAATATCAACTACATTCTGTTTTGCTAATTCTTTTGCTTTCGGATTAGAAACCTTTTCTAATTCTTTATCTATAAGCTCGAAGCCTATTTTCTTTGTTTCTTCACTTGCATAGTCAACTAAATATTCAGTAAGAGTCATTAAAGCGTTAGGGTGACAGCAGTTTATAATCTGACCAGTTTTGCAAAGACTCATAAATCTGTCACCAGTTCTGCCCTCACGGTAGCAAGCAGTGCAGAATGAAGGAATATGCCCGTTTTTCATAAGCCAGTTTACAACTTCATCGAGCGTTCTCTGGTCAGAAACATCAAATTGTTCAGAATCGTGTGGGCGTTCTTCTTCTGTGTAACCGCCGACAGATGTTCTTGAAGCACCGCTGATTTGTGAAACGCCAAGCTCAAGAACTCTTTCACGAACCTCCTGACTTTCACGGGTAGAAATAATCATACCTGTGTATGGCACTGCAATTCTGATACAAGCAATAATTTTTTCGAAAATATCGTCAGCGAGACCATTGTCAAACTGGTCTGGGTCAATGTCATCTGCACGCTTTAATCTTGGAACGCTTATTGTGTGTGGACCTACACCGTGAACTGCTTCAAGATGTTCAGCGT
>SVOI01000056.1 GCA_015066465.1 Oscillospiraceae bacterium | reverse complement strand
AAACGCTGATTTTCATAAAATTCCAAAATTTTTATGTAGCTTTTGTCGATTTTCGTCATATATAAATGAAGGTAAGGTGACGGGAGCCGAACACCGCACGGTTTTGGAAGACAAAAATTTTCACTAACATCGTCAAAACTCTTGAAATACGTCAGTATTCCTGCGAGTTTTTCCTTGTTACTGAAAATTTTTTTGTCTTACAAAACTGCTCGCACCTAAAATTGTAAAGATTTTGGTGCAGTAAGGTGTTTCTTTGGCGCAGTCATACTGGCGTATAACGATTATAGTTAGTCGAAACAGTGTAAAATTACACTGTTTCGATACCAAATCATATATTTGGTATCGAATTTTCGAAGAAAATTCGACTATAATCCTTTCAATGACTGTAATGCAAAATTGTATTTACGAAAAACAATTTTGCTAAAAGCCGATAAAGTCGGCTTTTCGAAACGCAACTGCGTTTCGACTAATTACAATCATTATAACAAGACAAAAAACGGCTTAATGTGCCGAAAGATTTAAATTTTAGGCGTACGGGGTTTGGTTCCCGTCACCTTAAACGTTCTTTGTTTCACGAGAAACAAAGAATATGTTTCACACAAAACGAGTGTTTCATGTGAAACATATTTTATCAAGTTTAATTATTAATCTTCGTCATCATCTGAGATATTTGCTTCTTCAATAACCTTCTTAGCAATTGCTTCTGGGGCATCTTCATAACGAGCAAACTCAAGTGTGAATGAACCACGACCTGCAGTAACTGAACGAAGTGCAATTGCGAAGTCACCCATTTCAGCCATTGGAACTTCAGCGATGAGTTCCTGCATTTTTGGTTGGTCTGCAGGAGCCATACCTAAAACTCTACCACGACGTTTGTTAACGTCACCGATAATATCGCCTAAGTAATCATCTGGAATGAGAGCCTTTAAAGTTCCGATTGGTTCAAGAATTGTAGGCTTTGCTTCAGGAATTGCAGCTTTGAATGCAAGACGAGCAGCCATTTTGAAAGCCATTTCTGAAGAGTCAACAGGGTGATAAGAACCATCGTGAAGACAAGCTTTAATACCAACCATTGGGTAACCAGCTATAAGACCCTGAGCTACACAATCACGAAGACCTTTTTCAACAGCAGGGAAGAAGTTCTTAGGAACTGCGCCACCAACAACTTCATCTGAATTGAATACAAAATCTTCTTCGCCCATGTATGGTTCAAAACGAATCCAAACGTCACCGAATTGACCGTGACCACCAGATTGTTTTTTATGACGACCTTGTTTATCTACTACCTTACGGATAGTTTCTCTGTAAGCAACTCTTGGAACAGTTAACTCAACTTCAACACCAAATTTGTTTTTAAGTTTAGTAACTATTGTATCGAGATGTTGTTCACCAAGACCAGAAAGAATTTGTTCTCTTGTTTCTTTATTTGTAACGAATGAGCAAGAGCCATCTTCGTCAGCAAGCTTTAAAAGACCAGAAGCGACTTTATCTTCTTCACCTTTTTTAACAACGTTAACTGCCATTGAGTAGCAAGGAAGTGGGAAGTTAACTGGGTCTAACGTAACAGGTGCTTTCTGGTTGCACATTGTGTCACCAGTTTTAAAGCCTGAAAGCTTTGTAACAACACCAATATCACCAGCAGAAATTTCGTTAGTATCTTCTTGCTTACCACCTTTGACGAAAACAAGCTTACCCATTTTTTCTACTTGCTCTGTACGTGGATTGTAAGGAGCAGTATCAGGTGTAATTTTACCAGCTACAACTTTAAAGAAAGACATTTTACCAATGAATGGGTCAGCAACTGTTTTAAAGCAGATAGCTGCAAGGTCACCATTTTCATCACAAGCAATATCATTTTCACCTTTTGGTGCAGGAGCAAGCTTTGTGATACCATTAAGAAGTAAATCAACAGCGTCAGTTGTGTAACCTGAGCAAGCATAAACAGGAACAACTGTACCATCATTAACACCTTTAGAAAGACCAGCAACGATTTCATCGTGTGTAAACTCTTCGCCATCAAAGAATTTCATCATAAGGTCATCATCAGCAGTAGCAACAGCTTCTGTGAATGCTTCGTGAATTTCATTAATTCTTGCATCATCAGGAATTACACACTCTGTTGCTTTTCCGTCAGTATATTTAAAAGCTTTGTTCTGTAAGAAGTTAACGTAGCAATCAACCTTGCCACCTACCATATATGGAATAACAACAGGACAAATCGCTGTGCCGTATCTTACTTTAAGAGCATCAAGTGTTTTGTAAAAGTCTCTTTCTTCACCATCACACTTTGAAACTGCAATAATTTTTGATTTGTTCATTTTACCTGCAGCACTGAGAGCTTTTTCTGCACCAACGTCAATGCCTTTACCAGCAGAGAAAACTACAATAACAGTTTCGCAAGCACGCATTGCTTCGCTTCTGCCACCCTCAAAATCAAAAAGACCAGGAGTGTCAAATATATTAACCTTTCTGTTTCTCCATTCTGTGAAAGCCATACTTGAAGAAATAGAAACCTTTCTTCTCTTTTCTTCTGCATCAAAATCGAGAATTGTGTTGCCTTCTGCAACCCTGCCTAATCTGTCAGTAGCACCAGAAACAAAAAGCATTGCCTCAGCAAGAGTTGTCTTACCTTTACCAGCGTGGCCGGTAATAGCAACGTTTCTGATGTTTTCTATAGAATATTTGCCCAAAAAGAATTCCTCCCTCATATCGAGATAAAGTCAAAGCTCGACAAGTTTACATAATAAAAATATATGTCGTCAAAATACTCTGTATTTGTTATAATAGCACATATTTTTTTCGTTTTCAATGATTTTTTTGATTAAAATGCGAATAAAATTCAAAATTATAGATATTTCATAAGAATAGAGTATAGTTTTTATGTAATATTTCAAAAAAGAATATAAATTTACTGATATTCTTAATATTTTTACAAAAATTGTAACTAAATTTTGTAAGATTAAAGATTGAAATAATGATATATTTATGGTATTATGATTTAGAATATGAAATTATACTCGGGGTTTTCTCGAAATTTATATTGGAGGCAATACTTATAATGGATAACAAAGTAAATCCAAACGGCGTAAATAACGAAAACGAAGTAGTGAAAAAAGCAGCCCCACCACCAATGAAGCGTGTGAAAAAGGGTGAGCAGTCTGCTGCTGTGGCAAAGGCTGCAAAAACTATTGAAGAAAAGAAAAAAGCAGCTTCAGCTCCAAAGGCTGAGGTTAAAGAAGATATAAAAGAAGAAGTAAAGGCAACTGAGCCTGTTGTTAAGGAAGAACCAAAGGTTGCACCTGTGGTAGCTCAAGAAGTAAAAAAGGAAGAACCTGTGGTTGAGCCGGTAAAAGAAGAACCAAAAGCTGAACCTAAAGTTGCAGTTGTTCCTGAAATCAAAAAGACTCCGAAGCCAGAAAAACAAAAGCCACAAAAGGAGTCAAATGAAAAGGCAAAGAAAAAGCCTGTTATTACAGCTGTTCCTGTAAAAGATAAATTAAGTGGTAAAAACTTAAAAATTATTATTCCTATTGCTGCTCTTGTTGTTGTAGCAATAATTATTGCAGTTGCTCTTGCTTCTTGTGGTAACAATGAAGATAATATTGTTGTTACAGATACAAATGGTGTTCCTGTGACAGACGTTAACGGTGAAGTAATTACAGTTTCACCAGAAGACGTTACTGCACAAATTCCAGTTACAGACGTCAGCGGTAATGCAGTTACAGACGTTAGTGGTAACGTTGTAACAGAAGTAGTTACAGTTAATGCTAATACTAACGGTAGTACAAATGCAAATGCTGTTGGCACAACTTCTGTTCTCGTTACTGATGGTAAGGGTAATACTGGTGTTGATGAGCAGGGTAATCCTATTACTACAATAATTGATATTACAGAAGTACCTACAATTGACGTTGAACCAGCAAAAACTGAGTGGAAAAATACTCAGGGTGGTTCTGCTAATGATAAATATAAGGACGTAATTCTCACATCTGACGGATGCTATATTACAGCAAACGTTACCAACTCACGAGATGGTGACTTCGCTCAATATAAAGATATGAACTTGAGCATTCCTTACACAGTGCTTACAAAGTACGACAAAGAGGGTGAGGTTATCTGGCAGAAGGTATTTGGTTCAGATAAGGGTTCACTTGAAATAGTTGCACTTTCACCTACAGAAAAAGGTGATTTTTATGCAGTGGGCTATGGTAAGTCTATTGAAAATCTTGAGATTTCAGGCTGGTATGATGCAGCAATTTATAAAATTGATAAAAATGGTAAGATTGACTGGGTTAAGAAATTCGGTACGTCAACTGTTGATATTATAAACGACGTTGTTACTGCAAGTAATGGCGATGCTATTGTTGTGGGTTCAGCAGGTAACAATGACGGTGATGCAGAAGGTTCAGGCGGTAACAGAAATGAATCTAAAGCATTTATTATGAGATATTCAGATTCTGGTAAGCTTTTATGGAAAGAGTTTGCTGGTGGCAATATGGATACATTCACAGGCGTTGCAGAAGGAACTGATGGTTCAATTTATGCGCTTGGTAATTTCTATTCTGGAAAAATGTTCCCTGCACTTGGCAAATGTGACTCTGGTGTTGTTAAATATTCAAGTGACGGCGTTATGATGAAGAAAACTTCAATAGCTGGTACTGGAATTGATGAATTCAAAGGCATTACAGCTACTTCTGATGGTGGAGTTATTATTTGTGGTACGTCTGATTCTTCAGATACAAACGAAACCTGTCCTGATAGCTTCTTTAAAGGTGATTTAGCTTCACGTGGTGGCTATGATTCATACATTATTAAATATACAAATGACCTTACAATAAGATTTGCAACTCCTGTAAGAGGTCAGAATAATGATACTGCAACAAGCGTAATTGAGCTTCCTAACGGAAACTACATTATGGCTGGTTCAACAAACTCATCTACACGTGATTTCAAAGGTGTTACAACACGTGGTAAAAAAGATATTTTTGTAGCATCATTTAATGAACTTGGTGTACTTGTTTGGGTTCGCTCATTTGGTGGTACAGAAAACGATGGTGCCCTCGCTCTTTGTAATGGTGCAGATGGCGGTTACGTTGTAGTCGGCGAATCATTATCAAACAACGTTGATTTAGAAGGTATAGCTCCATACGGTGGTAACGGAAAATCATTGGCTGTTATGGTAAAATTCCCTGAATGATAGGAAATTATAAATGTTAAAGATAAAATCAGATTTTTCAAACGGTGCAACAGCCGTTCCTACAGATTTAATAGACAAATATTTAAAACTTGCCCCTTCGGCAAGTTTTAAAGTTTTGTTGTTTATTTTAAGAAATCCGAATGGAGTTTTAGATGAACAACAAATAAGTCTTTGCACGGGTCTTTCACTTGAAGATGTAAAAGATTGTATTGATTTCTGGATGCAGAATGACGTTATATTTTCTGATGGTGAAGAAAATAAAGAAGAAGCCCAAAAAGCTTCGGGTAATTTAAAGCAGATTAAAACTCTCGATTATGAAGAAGCGGAAGAAAAACCAAAGGTTATGGTAAAAAATCTTCCTGTTAAAAAACCAACTCAAAGAGAATTGGCTTTAAGAATAAGTGAAGATGAAAATTTAACAGTGCTTTATAGAGAGGCACAAAAAATTGTTGGTACATTTGGTTATGATACCCAGGCACTTCTTTTAATGATTTATGATTATTTTGGTTTTTCAGTTGATTTAATTATTATGCTTTTAAGCTACCAGAAAAACGAAGGTAATCTTTCTTCATTAGCAATAAAAAAACGTGCTGAAGATTGGGCGAAGAATGGTATTGATACTTTAGAAGCGGCGGTTTCTGAAATATCTTACCTTGAAACAATTCAGAAAACTTTTGTTGAAATAAAAGCGTTTGTTGGTTATGATACTGAAAAACCATCGCCACAGATTGCAAAATATTTAAGAGCGTGGGCTGTTAACTGGGGATTTTCAACCGAGATGATATTACACGCTTTAAAAGAAAGTGGAAAAAGCTTTTCTGAAGCAAACAAATTACTTAAAAAGTGGCACGCTTTGAATATTACAAAGGTTGAAGATGCTGAGCTTAAAAAGAAAAAGACTATTACCGGGAAAGTAGAAAAATCTTACGACGTTAATAACGTTGGCAGAAACAGTATTTTAGAAAGACTTAAAAACAAAGAGGGGGCAACGGTATGAAATTCAGCGAAGATGTTTACATAAAAGCAGAAGCAGAGCTTAAAAAAAGGCGTGATAATGCTGAACAGCTTTCAGATATGCGTCGCAAACAACTCATAGCGAAATTCCCTGAGCTTTTAGAAATTGAAAATACTATAAGAGATGCAGCCTTAGAGGTTATTAAAGGTCTTGGCAGTGGTAAGGCAGTTAATGTTAATAGCCTTGCTGAGAAAAATCTTAATGCTCAAAAAGAAAAAAGTGGACTTCTTAAAAAGAACGGCTACCCAGAAGATTATTTAGAGCCACAGTACTCTTGCAAGCTCTGTAATGATTCAGGTATTTTAAATGGTAAGCTTTGTAGCTGTCACCTTGAATTACTTAAAAAGATTTCTATGAGTGAATATTCCTGTAGTTCAGTTCTTGCAGTTAGTACGTTTGATACTTTCGATTTAAAATATTACAGTACAGAAAAAGACAAGAATTTTGGTTACTCACCAAGAGAATATATGGAAGCATCGGTTGATTTTCTTAAATCTTACAGTGAGAACTTCAATAAAAATTCCGGTAGCTTTTTCTTTACAGGTGGCACAGGTCTTGGTAAAACTCACTTGTCACTTGCGGTTATGAATAAGGTAACCGAAAAGGGTTACAGTGTTTTCTACGGCTCTGCCGATAACATTATTAAACAAATGGAAAAAGAACGCTTCGGCAGAAGCAACGGCGATATTGAAGAAGAAATTGAAAATGCAGATTTACTTATAATTGACGATTTAGGCACAGAGTTCAGAACTGCATTTTCAGAAACGGCTGTTTATCAGCTTATTAACAATGCAATTCTTAATTCTAAACCAATGATTATAAGCTCTAATCTTTCAATTACAGAATTAGAAGAGCGTTATGGTCAGCGAGTTGTTTCAAGACTTAATTCCTTTGAGGTTATTAACTTTATTGGAACAGATATAAGACAAATTAAAAAATAATTAAAAAAAAGAGGTAAAGAATTATGTTAAAAGGTATTCCAAATATTATTTCACCAGAGCTTTTAAAAATCCTTGACGAAATGGGTCACGGTGATACAATTGTTATTGGTGACGGTAACTTCCCGGCAGCATCTAATGCACAAAGACTCATTCGTTGCGATGGTCACAACGTTCCAGAGCTTTTAGATGCTATTTTAAAGCTTATGCCACTTGATACTTACGTTGAAACACCTGCAATGCTTATGGCTACAACAAAAGGTGACCCAACACCAACAATCTGGGCTGAGTATCAGGAAATTATCAATAAAAATAATGGCGAAACAAAAATGGGTCAATATGAACGCTTTGAATTTTATGATGAAGCAAAAAAAGCTTATGCAATTATTGCAACAAGCGAATCTGCTTTATATGCTAATATTATTCTTCAAAAAGGCGTAATAAAATAATTCAGAATTCAGAATGCAGAATTCAGAATTTCGGAAGTCCTTCGGACTTGATTATAATTGATTATTTACAAAAAAAGATAATCCTATCATTTTTAGTTAGAATAAAAATGATAGGATTAATTTTGTAATGATGCATATATTAAGTTTTGTATGTTAAATCATCCAATTTTTCTAAAAACTCTTCAACAGATGGTCTTTTTTCACCAAAAACTGTTTTCCATAAAGTATATTTATCGTTACCTAACGTATCCATAGCAGATGATATAATATGCTCAATACTTTTTTCGACTATTTCTTCTGAAACACCATTTTCTGTTGCTAATTGCTTTATGAGATTTCCCAAAACAATTACACTCCTTTCTAACTATATGTTTTTTGTTATTGTAGCACATTGTGATTAAATACACAAGTGAAAATAATCACAATCACACATATTCACATTGTGAAGTTATAATAATATAGTAAAAAGAAAGGGGTGCAGTATCATAGTAGATTATAGTCCACTTTGGAAAACAATGGAGAAAAAGGGAGTTTCTCAATATAGGTTAATAAAAAGCGGTATAGATAATAGAACCATTGATTCTTTAAAAAATAATAGAAATATAACAATGAATACACTTGAAAAGATATGTAAAATAATAAACTGCACACCTAATGATGTAGTTAGATTTAAGTAGATAGAAACTCAGTTAATTGACTTTTAGGCAATTAGCTGAGCTTTAAATTTTGAAGGATAAATAATAAAGAATAGAGTTAAAATAAAAAGGAATTTTGACTCGTAGTATGGTAGGGGCAGACCTTTGGTCGCCCGCAGTAGTGGAGAAAAGTTTGAGTTTACAACAAACCAATCGAGTATAACAAAATTTTAATTTATCGTTTCATTTATAATTAACTCTAAAGTACATGCGTTATTGCGGGAGAGCAAAGCTCATCCCCTACGATGAAAGATGAAACCATGTTTTTTCATTTGAACTTTTTGAAAGGCGGTAATTTTTTAAATGACAAACCACTGACTCACTGACCACTAAAATAACAAAAACACTTGAATTACCAATAAAAATTTGATATATTTAAAATAGCAAAGTTTCGGGCGAATTTCTTATAAAAAATTGAATCAGGAGAAGCTTTATGAAAAATATTTTAGTTGTAATGAACTTGCAGAATGGTCTTATTAACACACCAGAAAAAACTGCGCTTTCACAAAAGATTATTGAATTATCGCAAAAGCATATTTTTGACAGAGTTGTTTGTGTTAAGTTTGTTAACAGAGATGACGGCGTTTTCCCAAAATATCACAGATATTATGATATGCATAAGGGTAAAGAAATTGATATAGTTGATGACCTTAACATTGACCTTGTTATTAACAGAAGTGTTTATTCTTGTGTATCAGATGAATTTATTGAAAAGGTTGTTAAAATCAATGATGGTGATAATTTAGTAGAACTTTTCCTTTGTGGTATCGGTACAGATACTTCTATTATGAAAAGTGCATTAGACCTTTTTGAAAGAGATATAAAGCCGTTGGTTCTTGTGGATTATTGTATTCCTTACGATAACTCTGCAATTACACAGCTTAAAGGCGTTAAAATTATGTCACAGATGATTGGTGAAAAATGTATTGTTCACAAAGAGTTCAAATCAACAGAAGATTTGCAAGGAATTGCGTGCATAAAATAAATTAAAAATTAAGAATGAAGAATGAAAAATTGTGGGACCTGCGGTCGGCAATATAATTTTCCATTAGAAAGTTTATATTTCTATTTAGTGTGTTACGTAATGGATGTAAACTACAAATGAAACAATAATCTTTCTTATAAGGTAAACAAATAAAATTACGGCGTAGCCCCGAAATTCTTCATTCATAATTCTCAATTCTAAATTCCCGGAGGGCATTATGGTAGAGATTGATACAAGAGTTCAGTTTCTTAAGGGTGTTGGCGAAACAAGAGCTAAACATTTAGAAAAACTCGGCATCTTTTCCATAGGTGCCCTTTTGCGTTATTACCCAAAAAGATATGAAGACTGGAACAATATAACAAAGATTTCAGAAGCACCTTTAAATGAAACTGTTTGTTTAAAGGCTATGATAATTGAAAGAGTTCAGGATGTAAGAATAAAAGGTGGCAAAACCTTAACCAAAACAACTATTTCAGATTTGAATGGTACGTTACCACTTGTTTTCTTTAATAATAAATACGTTAAAAACTCTCTTAAAGAAAATGAAGAATATCTGTTTTTTGGTAAAGTTACTCTCGATAAATATGGTAGCAGAACTATGCTTTCACCTAAATTTGAAATAGCTGGTGAAAAGCAGAGATTAAGACCGATTTATAAAGCAAACTCGAATTTAACTTCTAAAAATATTGAAAAAATAGTAGAAACAGCTTTAAAAGAGATAAAAGGTAATATTAAAGAGGTTCTGCCACAATATTTAATAGAAAAATATAAGCTTTTACCGTTAGAAGAGGCTTTAAAGAATATACATTTCCCCGAAAGTGAAGAAATGTTAAGGCAAGCAAAAAGACGTCTTATTTTTGAAGAGCTTTTAATTTTACAGTTGGGTCTTCTTTCACAAAGAAGCTCTATAGAAGTAAGAAAAACCATTCCTTTAAAAGAAGATAAAAGCGAAGAATTTTATAAAAAACTTCCGTTTGAACCAACTTCTGCACAAAAAAGGGCTGTTAGTGAAGCAGTCAGTGACTTAATGAGCGAAAAACCAATGAACAGATTAGTTCAGGGTGACGTTGGTTCTGGTAAAACGGCAGTTGCAGCTGCAATAATTTATACGGCAGTAAAAAATAACTTTCAGGCTGCTTTTATGGCACCAACAGAGGTCCTTGCAAATCAGCATTTTAAAACACTCAAAAATTTCTTTAATGATGAAATTAATATTGAACTTTTAACAGGCTCAACTCCTGCAAAGAAAAAACGAGAAGTTAAAGAGAAATTGGAGAATGGTGAGTGTCAGTTAGTTGTTGGTACTCACGCTATGATACAAAATGATGTGGTATTTAAAAATTTAGGTCTTGTTGTAACCGATGAACAGCATCGTTTTGGTGTAGAGCAGAGAACAGCGCTTTCTAAAAAAGGTGAAAATGTTAATGTTTTAGTTATGTCTGCAACGCCAATTCCAAGAACTCTTGCAATGGTGATTTATGGCGACTTAGATGTTTCTATTCTTGATGAATTACCAAAGGGACGTTTACCAATTAAAACGTACAGAGTAAACTCACCATATCACGACAGATTATATGAATTTTTAAGAAAAACAATGGATAGCGGTCAGCAGGGTTATATTGTTTGCCCACTTGTTGAAGAAAGTGAAAGTGATTTAGTCCCTGCAACAGAATATTATGATTATTTAAAAGCAAACCAATTTAAAAATTACACATTGGGGCTTTTACACGGTCAAATGAAACCAAAAGAAAAAGATGAGGTTATGGCTCGTTTTTATTCTGGTGAAATACAGCTTCTTATATCAACTGTTGTTATTGAGGTTGGTGTCGATGTGCCTAATGCAACAGTTATGATTATTGAGAATGCTGAACGTTTTGGACTTTCTCAGCTTCATCAGTTAAGGGGCAGAATTGGTCGTGGAAAATTGCAGAGCACCTGTGTTCTTCTTTCAGATGCACAAAATGAAGAAGCGTTGACTCGTTTTCAGGTTCTTTGCGATACAAATGATGGCTTTGTAATTGCACAAAAAGATTTAGAGCTCCGTGGTCCTGGTGACTTTTTCGGTAGCAGACAGCACGGTCTTCCTGATATGCACATTGCAAATCTTATGAGTGACACAAAAATTCTTTATGAAGCTCAGCAAAGAGCTAAAGAAATTTGTGAGAAAGACCCGACACTTAAAATGGAAGAAAACGCACTTCTTAAAAAAGAGGTTGCAAGATTATTTTCAAATATTTCAATGAATTAAAACAAAAATGGTAGTGATAATAAAATATCACTACCATTTTTGCGGTTTGGAGAACCATGAGATGAAGGGATTAGAAATAAAACGACTTAATCGTTCTATTTAACAAATTAATTATTCCAAATTTCTTTGGCATAAGGTTCCCATTTTTTAGCGTAAACTTTGCATTTTTCACAAAGATGCTTAACTGTTTCGGGAGATTCTAAATCAGTACTTTTTGCATTAGTTTCATTCACCATTTTTTGTAGTTTTTCAGGATTTTCTAACATAGGGCAAGGCATCAGATGGTTTGAATTAAAGGGCTGACCATTGTGATAAGCCATAAACAGCGGACTTTGCAGGATCTCGAGAAGAGTGGATGTATGTATGTTATTATTTGAATAATGTATAAAAACACAAGGTTCTGCATCGCCCGCTGAGTTTATGTGAAAATAATTTCTACCCCCAGCAATACACCCACCAACATATTCACCATCGTTTTGAAAATCAATAGGGAAAAATGGTATATTGCAGTCATTAGAACGGATATATCGTATTCTTTCAATAATATATTTTCTATTTTCAGGTGAAGGCAAGAGCTCTACTGATGCATTATTTCCAACAGGCATATAATGAAAGAAGAAACCAAATTTTGCACCCTTCTCAGATAACATATTTAAAAATTCATCGCAAGTAACTGTGTAAATATTCTGATTTGTATAACAGATAGATGTACCAAAAATAATTCCAAATTCTTTAAGTAAGTCCATAGCATTCATAGCTGCCATATAATGACCATCGCCACGGCGAGCATCATTTGTTGCAGGAGAGCCCTCAATAGAGATGAAAAACGCTATGTTACCAAGCTCTACGACTTTTTCACAGAGCTCTCTGTCAATGAGAGTTGAGTTTGTGTAAATTGCAAACTGAACATCGTTGTGTTTTTCTGCCAACTTTAATATATCTTCTTTTCTTATAAGTGGTTCTCCGCCTGTTAACATATAAAGATAAGTTCCTAAAGCTTTACCTTCAGAAACAATTTTGTCCATATCAGAAAAAGACAAATTATGTCTGTTTCCATAAGTGCCAGCCCAACAGCCGGTGCACTTCATATTACAAGCTGACGTCGGGTCAAAAAGAATAAGCCAGGGGATGTTGCAGTTGTAAAGCTGTCGGTTTTTTCTTATCATTTTTGTTCCGTTCAAAAAAGCTTCAAAACCAAGATTTAATGCAGTAGTTTTTATAACATTAGGATGTATGGATTCTAAAAAATAGTTAATTATATTCATCCATTTACTGTCGGGATTTTTGATTTCAGAACGAGCCAGATTATACTGCTCCTTAGAAAAATCGTTTCCCCAAAAGCCTTCTGCAATATCAACTATTTTTAAAAAAGCAGCTTCTTTATCGGAGCTTTCATTAGACAAAATACTGTCTATAATACCAGATAAAATTTTCCTTTGCATAGAATGCGAAAATCTTCCGATTGAATTACTCATGATTTTTCACCTATATCTCTATACATACATCACACCATAAGTTTAACCAGAAAAAATGAAAATGTCACGGGACAAACAAAAGAAGTGTCGAAAAAGGGGACAAGCTTTGTAAATTGAGTGATTTTTGGACAAATATGCAAAAGTGCCTAAAACAAATTATTGGAGTAATATTGAAAAGTGACCCCCACTTTGTTAAAATTAAAGAGAATAAGGGAGTAGTCAGCAAGTAGTGCGATGGAGTCAACATACGGAAATTTTCCTGGCTTCATATTAAATGACAAGACTTATCCGCAGTTGTGGATAAGTCTTTTTTTATGAAAGGGTGATAAAATGGCAGATTCAAATATTACAAAAAGAGCACTCGCAAAAGCATTTAAGGAATTATTGAATGAAAAACCATTTAACAAAATAAGCATTAATGCTATATGCGATAAGTGTGATATGAACAGAAAAAGTTTTTATTATCACTTTAAAGATAAATATGACCTTGTAAATTGGATTTTTGAAACGGAGTGCTTGAATAAATTAAAAAATTCTGAAATTAAAAAGAAGGCCGTGTTATATAAGCTTTGTAGTTATTTTTATGAAAATAAAGCTTTCTATTCAAGAATTTTTAAAATCGAGGGGCAAAATTCATTTAATGATTATTTCAGAGAACTAATTGAAATTGGTATAAGAGAACGAATAATAGAAATAATGGGTGAGAGTGAAGGCGGGATATTTTTTACAGAAGTTTTTACAGATGCAATAATGAGCATTATTCGTCGTTGGATTTTAAGAAAAAATCCTGTAGAGCCTGAAAAATTTGTTGATATGTTAGAAAAGTTCGTTGTAAACTGTGCGATATATATTAGTGAAAACAATGAAAAAGGTGATGATAGAATTATTTTTTAGAAAAAGGTGCGAAAATATGAAAAGGCAGTTGCTATAGTGGGTGTTATTGCCGTTATTTATATAGTTTTTTCGTTATTTAAAAAAGATGAGAAATAAAAAACGAGTGCAAACAATTAAGTTTTGCACTCGTTTTAATTTTTAATAATTCGATAAAATTATCTTTTTAATTATCTTTTTGTTTGGGAAATCTAAAATAAACCAGCCGTATTTTTTCAGTGGCATCAGTTTATATTCTGAAAATCTTTTAAAAAGAACTCTTGAATATCTTTTTGGGGTTGAAAAAATATTGCTACCAGAAAAGAAATTTAAAATAATTGAATTATCCTGTGGCGCATTATGGATTGTGGGCATAACCGCAAGCTCCCATTTCTTTTTTGGTTTAAGATTGAAAAAGTCCTGAAGATAAAAGTAATCTTCACTCTTAGTATTTCTTTTTGCAATTATAACCTTTTCTAACTTAGCTTCTTTTCTCGAATTCTGGTAAGGCCAGCCAGTTAAATTTATTCCTGTATTTTCATCGGTATATGAAGTGTTTTTTATGTCTGCACCACATCTGTTAAAAAGAACAATTTTACCACGGACTTCATTTAAAAATGGAACTTCGTTTTTTAAATAGAAAATATCATTATTTTTAGCATAGGTGTTGTAAAAGAAATCAAAGGTTTCTTCTTCACCTTTTCCTGCTTCTCTTTTTATCGACATAAGTATCACTTCGGTGGGGTTTTCTTTTAAAAAAGCTTCACAAGAAGCTAAAACTGCAGAAAACAACAGATTTTCTTTTTTAGTTCTTGATGCTTTGCATTTTAAAAAACTATGATTTATAAAGAGATTATTCCCATCAAAATTAAATCTTATATCAAGAAAACGAATACCCATCTTTAATTGGTCAAAAATATTCTTGTTCTGACATTTACTGATAAGCTTAAAATTTATAAACTGAGCACAGCTGTTATGGGTGCCTGGTAAATTTATATTTGAAATAAGATAATCGCTGGGGATGCTTTTCATCCAGTCATTCATAGTAAATCCCACCTTGCAGCTTTAATTATAGCATAAATCATAAAAGATTACAAATATATGAATAACTGACAAAAATTATATCAAAAAATGTCGCAATTTGGCGTAAGTTTTATTGACAGTTTGATTTTTATGGGTTATAATTACGAAGTATATGATTATTTATATTGGAGGAATATGTAGTGGCACAAAAAGAACGAGATATGATTGAAATTGACCTTTTAAAGCTCGTCCTTATTTTATGGCGTAAGGCTTGGGCAATTGTTTTAGCTATGATAGTTATGGGTGGTATCGCTTTTGGCGTTACTTACAATTTTATTGAACCAACCTATCAGGCAAGTGTTAAGGTTTATGTAAACAATACAAATCAGAATAATTCAACAATGACACAGTCAGACGTTAACTTACAAAGAACACTTGTTCAGACATATATTGTTACATTAAAAAGTCGTACAACATTAAACGAAGTTATAAAACAAGCAGACCTTGATTATAACTTTGAAGAATTAAGCGGTATGATTTCAGCACAAGCAGTTGATAATACTGAGGTTTTTGAGGTTACTGTTGTAAGTAAGGATGCTAAAGAAGCAGCAGAAATTGCTAACACAATAGCAGAGGTTTTACCAACAAGAATTTCAGAAATTATTGAAAGCAGTTCGGTTAAAATTCTTGACTACGCTATTATCAATAATGAGCCTGTTTCACCAAGCTACATTAAAAATATTGCAATCGGTGCATTAGCTGGTGCAGTTGTTGCAGTAGCACTTATATTCTTACAATTTGTTCTTGATAATAAAATTCACTCAGAAGAATATCTTATTGAGCACTATAAATATCCAATTCTTGCAGTTATCCCAGACTTAACTGCAACTTCTAAGAATAAATACTACAAGAGAAAAACACCAAGCAAATCTTCTGCAAAATCTGGAGAAGAAGCTTCTACTGATTCTACAAGCGGAAAGGCGGAATAAGAAATGGCTAAGAAAAGAAAATCTTATTACACAAAAAATGAAGTTA
>SVOI01000055.1 GCA_015066465.1 Oscillospiraceae bacterium | reverse complement strand
ACGAAAGAATTCAACTAAAAACAAAACTGACTCCGTTAGAAAAACGAAATCAGTTTGTTGCTTAAATTTAATATTTAACACCATAGGGGGTGTTTTTTGTACTGTCCGCACAAATTGGGGCAGTGCATTTTGCTCTTGCAGTTTTATTTTTTTATAAATTAATTATTTTGTAAATTCACCAGGTGTCATGCCGAATTCATCTTTGAAGCATTTAATAAAATAGCTCTCGGTACTGAAATTAGTCTTTTGTGCAACTTCAGAAAGAGTAGCGCCACGTGAGAGCATCTCTTTTGCTACGTTAAGTCTTTGTGATTTTATATATTGTGGAATGGTTGTATTAAATGACTTTTTAAAAAGTAATGATAAATGGTCTTTTGAAATACCGATTTCTTTAGCCAAATTGTCAAGCTTTAAATCATCAAAGAGACGTGAAGAAATAATTTTCAATGCTTCTCTTACTGCCTTAGGGTGAGTATTACTCTGAATCTTATTAACGAGAGTTACAAGCTGAAGGCTCTTTTTAAACAAGAATTGCAAAATATCACTTTCTGCAGTTAGGCCGTCAATCTGCATAATTGCATCGTCAGTAAAAGCATAACAAGCTTTTTCATCTGCACCACCAGAAATTGCATATCTCGTAGCAATAGCAATGGTGTTTATTGCCCAGTATTTAAGCGGGCGAGTATCATCAGAAGAAAGCTTACTGATAACTAAATCACTTTTTAAAAGTTTTTTAATCATTTCGTTAACGCCTTCAACATCACCACGGCTGATACTTGAGAAAAATGCATTTTCAATCTGGTATGTGGTAGCGTTTTCAGGAAGAATAGATGTATTATTCATAAAATCACTCCTTATAAAAGCATTATAACATATTCAAATTATTAAATCAATAGAAATTGCTAAAAAAAACGAGATTTTGTTATATTAAATTTTGCGTTAATATGTTATAATGTTTTTGGTGATAAGAATGATTAAAGAAATAATGCACGATGAAAAATTTTTAGCGCAAAAAGCAGAACTTGCAACAAAAGATGATTTATATATTGCAGATGATTTAAGAGACACACTTCTTGCTAATAAAGAAAAATGTGTTGGTATGGCAGCTAATATGATTGGAATAAATAAAAAAATAATAATTTTTGAAGATGAAAATAAAAATTATTTAATTATGTTTAATCCTGAAATAATTAAAAAGCAAAATTCATTTGAAACAGAAGAAGCTTGCCTCTCATTACAGGGTTACCCTAAAAAAACAAAAAGATATAAAATAATAAAAGTACGTTGGCAAAATGAAAAATTCGAGTGGCGAATTAAAACATTTACTGGGTGGACTGCTCAGATTATTCAACACGAAATAGACCATTGTGACGGTATTTTAATATGAAAAAAGAAATAATTTTAAATAATAAAAAAATTAATTACGAATTAAATATAAAAAATGTAAAAAATCTTAATTTGCGAATAAAACCTGATGGTACTATTTCTGTTTCAGTAAATAATAAAATATCTCAGGAAAGAATAAATTTATTTTTTACTGAACACTCAGATTTTATTTTTAATGCATTGAAAAAATATGAGGAGATATCTAAAAACAAACCTGAAGAAAATAAATTAATTACAGGAGAGAAAATTAAAATATTAGGAATCGAGCGAAATTTAATTGTTGAACAAGGAAATAAAAATTTTGCTTTCTGTGATAAAAATAATTTTATTTTAACTGTGAAAAATATTGATGATTTTGAATTAAAACAAAAAACAATTGAAAAATGGAAAAAAGAAAAATCATCAGAATTAATTACAGAAATTTGCGAAGCTATGCATCCTTATTTTAAAAAATATGTTCCTGTTTTTCCTCAAATTAAATTCAAAAAAATGACTTCTCGTTGGGGTTCGTGTCAGCCACAAAAAAACATTTTAACATTCAATACTCTTTTAATTGAAGCTCCTGTTGAGTGTATAGAATATGTTGTAGCACACGAATTTACTCATTTTTTAGAAGCAAATCACAGTAAAAATTTTTATAATAAATTAGAAAAAATAATGCCTGATTGGAAACAACGAAAAAATTTATTGAATAATAAAAAATAATGCAAAACAACAACCATCATTCGTGATGGTTGTTGTTTTGCAAATATTTATTTAATACAGTAAATTCTCTTAAATATAAACTTCGCCAGTCTTCTCTCATTTCGTCATATTTTCCGAAAATCGCCAATGCTTTATCGATTTTAACCCATTCTGCAGTAATCCCGTGCTCAATTTCAGTAGGTGTAAGTGTGCTTTTACCCATACCGATAATTTCGCAAGGAAAGTAGTGGCTTATGTAAAGTGTTTCAAAGCAATACTCCTCAACTGTTATAAATTCACTACCAGCAGTAACTAAATATGCAGTTTCTTCTTCTACTTCACGCTGACAACATTCAAAGAGCTCTTCGTTTTCTTCAAGTCCACCGCCAGGGCTCATATAAATATCAGTGTTTAATTCGTGAGAAAGAAGAATTTTATCGTCTTTAATTATAATTGCTCTACCAGAGTGTCTTATTCTCTCAGGCGGGTCAGAGTGATGCTCACTTCTTAATGTAACAACTTCGTTTTTCATTTTATCACCGGTAATTATTTTATCAACCATATTGTGAAATGTCAATTGATTATTTTATATCTATATGATAGAATATAAAAAATAAATTGTGAGAGTGACAATATGCCATATTTATTTGTTCATTTTAAAGAAAAGCTTACTCCCGATGGCGAACAGGTTTATTTTGCGAAAAGTCAGGACGGATACAACTGGGAGCAGGTTAATGATGGGAATCCAGTATTATCAGCACATCTCGGAGAATGTGGTTGCAGAGATGTCGAGATTATCCGACTTAAAACTGGAGATTTTGTAATACTTACAACAGACCTCTCAATAGCTAACAGATATGACGAAAACTACAATATTGACTGGAAAAAAGTTAATAGCTCGGGTAGTAAGTGCCTAAGAATGTGGAAAACGGATGATTTAGTAAATTTCAGTGACGAAAAACTCATTTATTTTGGTCGTGATGATTTTGGTTGCCTTTGGGCACCAGAGATTTTTTATGATGAATTAAATGATGAATATTTAATTCATTGGGGCTCAACTGTAAAAGAAGATGATTTTTCACATATGTCAATTTATTGTTGCACTACAAAAGACTTTGAAACATTCACAGAACCAAAGCTTTATTTTACAAAAGATAATGAAATTTTAGATTCGCATATAGTAAAAACGCGAGATTTATATCATTTATTCTATAAAAATGCACATAATCCAGGTGTTAATATGCATAGCACGTCTAACAATCTGTATGGTCCGTTTGTGCATGATGAAGAATTTCTTCAGTATATGTTAAGCGAAGAAGCAACATTTAATAAACCTGGTTCTTACGAAGCTCCAACTACATTTGTTTTACCTGATGGTAAGTGGTGTTTGTTACTTGATTTCTTCGGTTGTGAAAAAGAAAAAATGGGTTACGTACCATTTATTTCAGACGAAGTAGGTAATTGCAATTTTAAAAGAGCAGATGATTTATTCTCATTCCCTTATGGCTTTAAGCATGGTAGGGTGATTGAGATTACTGATGAAGAATATGGAAGGTTAAAATAATTATGAATTTTGAAGTAACAAAAAAAGATTTTTTGAAAGACGGTAAACCAATTAAAATAATTTCTGGTGCGGTGCATTATTTCAGAAATATGCCTGACACGTGGGAAGATATTTTTTTAAAATTAAAAGCATTAGGTTGCAACTGTGTAGAAACCTACTGTGCCTGGAATATGCACGAAAAGGTGCAGGGCGAGTACGATTTTACAGGCATTTTAGATATAGCAAAATTTATTGAAACTGCTGGTAATCTTGGCTTAATGGTTATAGTAAGACCTGGCCCATATATTTGCGCCGAGTGGGAGTTTGGCGGGCTTCCTTGGTGGATTCAATGTGATGAAAATATCGAAATCCGCTGTATGAATAAAGAATACATAAAACACTTCGATAATTATTTAGATAGATTATGTGCAGAAATTAAGCCATATCTTTTCACAAATGGCGGGCCTATAATTATGGTTCAATGTGAAAATGAATATGGTTATTACGGTGATGATAAAGAATATCTTACATATTTAAAAAATGGTTTTATAAATCGTGGCATTGACGTGCCACTCTTCACTTCTGATGGTACTTCAAAAGAAGATTTGCTTGATGGTACAATTGAGGGTTGTCTCTCTACTGTGAATTTTGGTAGCAGGGTAGAAGAGAATTTTAAAGCACACGATGAATTATATCCTGATTCCATAAAAATGTGTATGGAAATGTGGGATGGCTGGTTTGATGCCTGGGGTGATGAAAAGCATCACACAACTTCAGCAGAAGATTATGCAAAAGTTGTTGACGATATGCTTTCACGTGGCTCACTTAATATGTATATGTTTATAGGTGGCACAAACTTCGGCTTTACTTCAGGTGCTAATCATTACGAGAAATTTGCACCAGACGTAACAAGCTACGATTACGATGCACTTCTTACTGAAAATGGTGACGTTACGCCAAAATATATGGCAGTAAGAGAAGTAATTAAAAAATACGTTGATTATGAATTACCTGAAATTCCCAAAAATCGTGAAAGACGAGCTTACGGCAAATGCAAATTAACTGAGAGTGTCGGTATTTTTGAAAGCTTAGAAAAACTTTCAAGCCCGATTTTCTCAAACGTGCCAAAATGTATGGAGCATTACGGAACAGGCTATGGCTTAATAGCGTACACCACAACTCTTAACAGAGATTATGAAAACGTAGAATTGCTTCTTGAAAGCCTTGGCGACAGAGCGCAGATTTATATAAATGATAATTTAGTCGATATTCTTTATATAAATGACAAATTAAAAACTGAAATATCTGCAAAGAAAGGCGATACCTTAACCATTCTTTGCGAAAATATGGGCAGAGCAAATTTCGGGGCTAAAATGATGCGCAAAAAGGGTATTGCAGGAAGATGCTTAATAGATGACCGAATTCATTTTAACTGGAATGTATATCCGCTCCCTATGAATAACCTTGAAAAATTAGAATTCACAAATAACAAATTCAATGAAAAATCTGCATTTTATAAAGGTAAATTCAATGTAGATAAAAAATGTGATACATTCTTGAAGTTAGAGAATTTTAAAAAAGGCTTTGTTACAATCAACGGATTTAATATCGGCAGATATTGGGAAGTAGGTCCGCAACAAACACTCTACGTACCACGCTCCATTCTTAATGAGGGCGAGAATGTAATTATCGTTTTTGAAAGCGACGGCTTAAAAGGCGAGCCTGTTGTAGAGTTTATAACAGAGCATATAATATGAGAAAAAGTAGCTGTAAAAAAACGCTAAGTTTTTTACAGCCTCTTTTATTATAACCTGACTCACTACCCACTAAATAATTATTGACACATATTGACATTTGTGGTATATTTATATTGATGTATTATTAATATAATTTGGTACAAAAAAAGCGAAAAATTATGCAAAAATGACAATAGAGGTGTGCTATGCAATTTTTGGAATCATTGAAGGAATATGGCTGTAATGTAGATGTTGGTCTTGACCGCTTAAAAGGTAAAATCGACTTTTATAAAAGACTTATTTCCAAGTTCCCCGAGGTTATTGAAGAAAACGAATGCAAGTCGTTATTAGAGACTCAGCAAATTGAGAAAGCGATTGAAAGAACCCACTTAATAAAAGGTGTTACAGCAAATCTTTCGTTCGATTCACTTTACACTGCATATACTAAAATTGTAGATTTCTTAAGACAAGGGAATCCACAGGCGGCGTTAGATGAATATTTAAAAATCGAAGAAATACAAAAAAATCTTGTTGAACATATAAAAAACAACTTATCTTGAGTAGGAGTAGATTACTGTGGCAGAAGCAAAGAAAAGATTATTAATAGCAGACGATAGTTTTATAGATAGAGAAATCCTTCACCATATATTAGAAAACCACTTTGAAATAACAGATGCTAAAAACGGCTATGAGGCATTGAACCTTCTTACAAATAAAGAAGAACAATATGATGCAATGCTTCTTGACGTTATGATGCCTGTTATTGATGGTTTCGCTGTTTTACAGCTTATGGAAAATAACAGAGTTGAAAATCTTCCTATTATTATGATGACTGCAGAGGCAACAAAAGAGAACGTTCGCCGTGCTGGTGAATATGGTGTAACATCGTTCGTTTCTAAACCATTTGATGCAGAAACAGTTTTAGAAAAGGTACATACTCTCTTAGATATTGAGCCAAGAGGCTTAACTAAGGATATTGGTCCTTTAAGGGAATTTGATATTAACGATACTAATATGTATGTTGGCAGACTTACAGCCATTTATAAAGAATATTTAAAAAATAAAGGCGTAAGTGATGAGCGTTTCAAACGAGTTTCAGAACTTACAAGAATTCTCATAACACAGTATGCTTCACAGTTTGTCGGTGATGAATATGAGCCTGCAAAAATCAATATGATTACAACTGCAGCATATTTTTATAACATTGGCTATATGACAATTCCTGACAGATGCATTGACTTCCCTAAGAAAAATGAGAGTGACTACAGAATGTATCAGAAGCATACAATCGCCGGAGGTAAGCTCATAAGAACAAATATTGCTTCAAGCTGTAATTACTTTATTTCTGTTTGTACTGATATTTGTATGTATCACCATGAAAGAGCTGATGGTACAGGCTTCCCTCATCAGTTGACTGCTGAAGAAACTCCTATTCATGCTCAGATTTGTGCATTCGCTGCACAATTTGATGAAGTTTTCTGCAAATTAGATGATTTTACACGTCAGAACTTTAATATAGCAATAAGCCAGTTAACAGTAGATGCAGGTGCATTTTCTGATGAAATTTATAAATTGGCACGTGAATGTAAGGGTAGTATTACTGATTTTTACAGAAACAGATTTGCACAGGGCTAATAACTAAAAAGTCGGTGATTAAAATGAAAAGCTTAAAAACCCGAAGAATTGTAGGGGTAATATCATTAATCATAGCTGTTATTGTAGCAGTAGTCACAATAACCTGGTTTATTAATGAGTTTAATCAAATGGTGTACGATGAAAGAGCGTATCATTTAGAAGAAACCTCTGCTCAGTTAACCAAAACGGTTGATGCTATGATAGATGAGCATTGGAATTTATTAAGTATGGTATCTATAAGATACTCAACCTTTGATTCCTTTGATACTGAAGATTGTATTGAAAGCATTTCAAAACTTGAAGAAAGACTTAAAAATAAAAATCTTATATTTGGAATTGTCGATAAGAATGGCAAGGTTTATACTTCGCACGAAACAAAGTTTAATTTAAACAGTTTAGTTTTGTCAGATGAGAAAAGGCAGCTTACCATTACAAACAAAGTTGGAGATAACGATACATATTATATGACATTTCTTGCTAAAAATGATGAGGCTGTTGTTTTGGCAGATGGTAATGTAATAACCCACACTATTCTTTATGTTAATTTGGCTGAATATTCAAATGTATTTCATAATGATGCTTATGCTAATGAAAATGTAGTTTGCATAAGAGATGAAAAGGGAAAAAATATTTATACAGAAAAATCTAAATTTGAGTTTTTTGATAGCTTAAACTATGAGGAAATCGCTTCTCACGTAAAGAGGAAGAATGGTCATACATTAGAAGAAATAGTTGAGAGAGTTGGTAACAAGCAAAGTACTGTTACTTCTTTAAGCATTCTCAATGAAGAAGGTATTTACTTTCTTGTTGTTCAACCAATGGAAACGAATAACTGGAATTTGGTAATGATAATACCTGAGCAATTTGCAAGTGCACAAACAATAGACTTTGCAGGTGCGATAGTTGATACAGCTATTTTAATAGGTGTGTTGTTAGCAGGTCTTACATTAGGTATATATATTTATCTTGTAAAAAATAGAAATGCAAAAGCTTTGATTGAACAAGAACGTGAATATTCAAAAGCCCTTGCTGCTTCAGCGGAAGAAGCAAAAAATGCAAATATGGCAAAAACAAAGTTCTTGTCACATATGTCACACGATATAAGAACTCCTATAAATGGAATTCTCGGTATGATAAGTAAAGCAGAAAGGCATATCGGGGAGCCTGAAGTGATAAAAGATTGTCATAAAAAAATCAGAATGTCAGCTGAGCACCTTTTAGGGCTCATTAATGATATTTTAGATATTACTAAACTTGAGACAGGCTTAAATGAAGAAAAAGACGAGCCGTTCCCAATGAGCTGTATGCTCGATACTTGTTGCTCGATTATCAAAGGTCAGTTGAGTGAAAAAGGAACTGTTGAATTTAAAACGGATTTCTCAGGAATTCAGCATGATAATGTTTTAGGTAATAAGCTTCACATCCGTCAGATTCTTCTCAATATTTTAAGTAATGCTGTGAAATATACTGATAATGGTTATATCTATTTTAAAGCAGAAGAAATTGCTTTTACTAACGATGAAGCAACCTATGCTTTTACAATTCAGGATACTGGTATCGGTATGCACAAAAACTATATTGAAAAGATATTTGAGCCGTTCTCTATTGATGACTCTGAAGATAGAAAATATCGTCTCGGAACAGGTCTTGGTATGTCAATCGTAAAAAATAATGTCGACAGACTCGGCGGTACAATTTCAGTAGACAGTACTCTCGGTCTTGGCAGTACCTTCACTGTTACGTTTACATTGAAACTCACAGATTTAGAGGTCGTTTGCGAAGCTGCGAAAGAAAGAGTAAATAAAAATTCAGCAGATGTTTCAGGTATGAAAGTTCTTTTAGTTGAAGATAATGAACTCAACATTGAAGTTGCTTTAATGCTCTTAGAAGATGCTGGTGTAAGTGCAGACGTTGCTAAAAATGGTAAAGAGGCTGTTGATAAATTCTTAGCTTCTAAAGAAGGCGATTACGATTTAATTTTAATGGATGTTATGATGCCTGTAATGAATGGTTATGAAGCGACTATGACAATCCGTAACTCCGTTCATCCTTTAGCAACTACAATTCCGATTATTGCACAAACTGCAAATGCATTCCAGGATGATATTAAGAAGGTAAAAGAGGCTGGTATGAATGCCCACATCTCTAAACCTATTGAAGAAGAAAATCTTCTTAAAATTTTGGCACAATATAAGAAATAAAGTTTAATGTTGAAAGAGGCTGTAAAAAACGCTAAGTTTTTACAGTCTCTTTCAAATTTTTCTTATTGAAATGAGCATTGTTATATGCTATAATATAAAATGAATTTATTTGTGCAATTCTGAATTGATTATATAACTACATTTGAAAGGAATTAAGCTATGATAAGACCAAACAATCAAAGCTGTTATCTTTATTTTAAAGAATGTACTAAAGATTTTGGTTCATATAACGTAATTGAAAATTATGGTAATATGATTAGTCATAAAAAATTCTTGAAGGATGTCGATGCTATTGCAGGCTATCTTGATAAGAATAATATTAAGAGAGGCGACGTTGTTACACTCTTTCTCCCTAATATTCCACAATGCTTTGCAGCATTTTATGCAGTGAATAAAATTGGTGCTATTGCAAATATTGTTCACCCTTTGATGACACCAAATATTTTAGAAGAAATTTTAGAAACAACAAAATCAAAAGCGATTTTTGTTTATGATATGATTGCGGGACCTTGTAAAGAGGTTTTAGATAAATTCACAGGTATTACAATTATTTGTAGCACTTCTGACTATGTTGGCACAGTGGCAAAGCCTGTGTTTAAAGCATTTGAAAAAATCAAAGTGAAAACTGAAATTACAAATCAGAAAAAGATTTCTTATAATACAGTTGTTCATTTGAGTTTTATTACAAAAGCAGTGCAGAATAATGGTGAAGAAACTGCAGTTTATCTTCACGGTGGTGGCACAACTGGTAAAAGTAAAACTATCTGTCTTTCATCAAATAACTTAAATGCACTCGCATTCAAACTCAGTTTTCTTGATTCACCACACAGACCAGGTGAAGAATTTTCACTTGCAGTTTTACCACTTTTCCACGCTTTTGGCTTGGGTGTTGTTGTTCATTTCAGTATGTGCGCTGGCTTTACAGTTATAGGTATGCCACAATTCTCACCTGAAAAAGCCAATAAATATATGAAAAAATATAACGTTACCTATATTGTTGGTGTGCCTAATATGTTCAAAAAGATGTACGAGGCATCTAACTTTGAAGGTGAACACCTTAAAAATCTCCGTCTTCTCTGGGCTGGTGGCGATATGGTAAGCGAAAGCTTTCTTAATGAGTTCAACTCAGTTCTTCAGAAGTGGGGTAGTAAGGGTAAGCTTTTAAGGGGTTATGGTCTTACAGAGGTTTCTTCTGTGTGTACAGCAAACGTTGCTGGTGCTTATAAAGAAAATTCAATTGGTCGCCCACTCGCCGAGCTTCGTGTAGAAATCTGGGATGAACGTCACAAGAGATTACCACCTAACACAATTGGTGAAATTGTTGTAAGTGGTGACACTGTAATGAATTGCTACCTTGATAAGAGTGACGATTGCTTCCATTTTGACCGTAAGGGTAATAAATGGGTTCTCTCAGGTGACCTTGGTTATATGGATGAAGATGGCTACATTTTCTTTACTGGTAGAAAAAAGAGAATGATTATCATTTCAGGCTACAACGTTTACCCTAATGACATTGAAAACGAGATTTTAAAGCTTGACTATATCAGTGAAGCGTGTGCAGTTCAGGGGTATATTGATGCAAAGCCTGTTATAAGACTTTTTGTGTCTCTCACAAATCCTGATTCTAATCACGATGAAGTTACAAAGAATCTCAAAGAGTATTGCAAAAAAACTCTCGAAAAATTTGCGCAACCATCAACAATTACAATTATGGATAAGCTTCCACGAACACAAATGGCGAAAATCGACTTTATGAAGCTTACTGATACACCGCCTGCTCCAGTTCCTACTAAAAAGGAATTAAGAGAAGAACGTCGTGAAGAAAAAAGAGCACAAAAAGAGTATAGTGAAAGAAATAAAGAACAATAAAATAAAAATAGTGTCTGACTTTTTCAGTCGGACACTATTTTTATTTAATTCAGTAAATAAACGCTGAAATTAAGTATTCCTGCAAAAACAAGCCAGACAATATACGGAATATTTAAAAGCCCTGCAGTTTTATTGATTTTAAAATACTTAACTGTGTAAGTTACCACTAATGCTAATAAAATTAAAAGCCAAAAAAATGCAAACAGATATTGTCTGAAAGTAAAAAAGATAAAAGACCAGAAGAAATTGAAAATAAGACTTAAATAATAGGTGATTAGTGTTCTGTTTTTCTTGCCTGTGTTGTAATCTGTTGTTTCAATAAGATATGCAGAAACGCCCATTAAAATATAGAGAATAGTCCACACCACAGGGAACAGCCACCCCGGTGGAGTAAAGGATGGTTGAACAGCAGTTAAAGTAAATTCTTCATTTGCATCTTTTGTTAAAAAGCCTGAGATTACGCCTATTAAAAGGGGAATGGCTAAATTTTTTATAAGTAACGTCCAGTTTATATTCTCTTTAAATTGTTTCAAAAAATCCATAATACACACTCCTTAATAACGGTAGTATATATTATTCATTCTAAATGCTTGTATATGCAAAAAAAGTCGAGCAAAATGCCCGACTTTAATTTTTTTAGAATTCTGAGAATGGTGTTGAAATTCTGCTGAGACGGAAGTTAACTGCATCTCTTGAACGGTTGAATCTGTAAATACTGAATACAAGTCCAATACCAATATAAAGACAGAGTGTACTCGAACCACCTGCGCTGAAGAACGGTAACGTAATACCGATAACTGGTAAAATCATAAGACACATACCAATGTTAATGAGCACCTGAGCAGAAATCATAACTGCCATACCATAACAGAAAAGCTGTGTTGAGAAATCTCTTGAAGTTTTAGCAATTTTAATTATTTTATAAACTATTGCAAAAAGAAGTCCAAGTGCAACAATGCAACCAAAAAATCCGGTTTCTTCACCAATAGAAGTGAAAATCATATCATTTTCGCTTTCAGGAACAATGCCACCTTGTGTGTAAATACCTTTGGTGAAGCCTGTCCCCCAGAAGCCACCAGAACCAAGAGCGTTAAGACCTAACAACTGTTGGAAGCTTTCGTCTGTGAATTGCTCTGGGCGGAAAAGTGCTAAAAACCTCTTTTTCTGGTAATCACTGAATACAAACATCCATATAAGTGGGGATGCGGCAAGAGTTAAAAGACCGCCACAGGCGAAATATCCCCAGTGAAGACCAGCAAAGAAAAGTAAGCCTATAGTCATTATGATGAAAACCAAGGCAGAGCCCATATCACCAGTAAGAACAACAAGAGCAATAGGAACCATAGCGTGTACACCTAAAGCGATAACAGATTTTAAACTGTTTATGCTGTCTCTTACAAGCTCAAGGTGCATAGAGAAGGTTATTAAAAAACCAATTTTAACAAGTTCTGACGATTGAAAATAAACGCTACCGATTTTAAGCCAACATTTAGAGTCGGGTCGTGCATCTGGTGCGGCACCAAATATAAGTGTTATAATCATAAGCACAACACAGAAACCGGCAATAATCGGCCATAGCTTCATTATCAGTTCGTAATCTATTGCAGAAATGACAAGCGTTGCAACAATACCTAAAACAGCGGCAATAATCATAACAGTAGCGTCACGGGCTATTGTTTGCCCATCCTCTAAAAGACACCTTGTAGTGCTATAAACCATAAGCACTCCAAAAACAGATGTTGCAGTAATAAGTATTAATAACAGGTTGTCAGTTTCTTGAATAAATCTTTTCGTTAAAGAAAAAAACTTTTTCAAGTCCTTGCCCCCTTGATTTTATCTAAGAATATTGTTATTATTATACATATATCTTTGTTCAATTTCAAGTGGGGTAAATGTTAAAATTATGGTTATTGTAGAAACTTCATCTTACGAAGAAACAATAGAATACGCAAAAAAGCTCGGAAGTGTTTTAAAGGGTGGCGAAGTAATTGCTTATTTCGGCGGTTTAGGAATGGGCAAAACTACCTTTACTTCCGGTCTTTGCGAGGGTATGGGAATAAAAGCTGAGGTGTCGAGCCCTACATTTGCACTCGTTAATGAATATGGTAATAGTAAAAAACTTTATCATTTTGATATGTACAGAATTTCTTCATTTGACGATTTATGTTCAACAGGTTTTTTCGATTACCTTGATACAAATGCAGTTTTAGCTATTGAGTGGAGCGAAAATATTGAAAATGCACTCCCTGAAAACTATATAAGAATTGAAATTGAACACGGCAAAACAGATGAAAGCCGTATTTTAAAAATGAGTGGTGACAAAATTTATGAAGATTCTTGGTCTTGAAAGCTCTGCTACAAGTGCCAGTGTTTCAGTTGTTGAAAATGGCAAGGTAATTGCTCTCACAAGTTCAAACACAGGTCTTACACATAGCCAGACCTTGATGCCAATGGTTGAAAATACATTAAAAAAAGCAGACGTTACAATTAATGATATTGACTACCTTGCAATATCAAACGGACCTGGTTCATTTACTGGTGTAAGAATAGGCGTTTCGGCTGTTAAGGGTATATGTGACCCTTTAAATAAAAAATGTGTTGGCGTTTCTACCTTAGAAGCAATTGCTAAACCATTAGAAAACACTGGCGTGATTGCAGTAGCTGTAATGGATGCACGTTGTAATCAGGTTTATACTGCTACGTTTGACTGTTTAAAAGGTGGAATGAAGCGTTTAACAGAAGATGAAGCAATTACCATTGATGAGCTCACAGAACGCTTAAAAACGCAAGATAAACAAGTAGTTTTAATAGGTGACGGAGCAAACGTCTGCTATAATAAAATGAAAGACGTTTTAGAAGGTATTTCAATTGCATCACCAACAATCCGTTACCAAAGTGCTTCTTCAGTAGCATTAATTGCAGAAGAACTGATTTTAAAAGATGAAAACAATGCAGTTTCATCAGATATGTTAGTACCAAAATATTTAAGACTCTCACAAGCTGAAAGAGAGTTAAAGAAAAAACAAGAAAATAATTGAAAGAAGGATTTTAAAATGATAGCTATTGCATCAGACCACGCAGGATTTCCATTAAAGGAAGAAATCAAAAAGTTTTTAGAGGAAAAAAATATTGAGTTTATTGATTGTGGTGCACATTCAACTGACTCTGTTGACTATGCAAAATTTGCACAAATTGCTTGCCTTAAAGTAACAGAAGGCTTTGCAGACAAAGCAATTCTTTGCTGTGGTACTGGTATTGGTATCTCTATGGCGGCTAATAAGGTTAAAGGCATTCGTGCCGCTTGTTGCTCAGATTATTTCAGTGCAAAATTTACCCGTTTACATAATGATGCTAATGTGCTCTGTATGGGTGCAAGAGTTATCGGCGGTGGTGCAGCTTGTGAATTAGTTGACGTTTTCCTTTCAACTGAATTCGAGGGTGGCAGACACCAGAGAAGAGTAGACCAGATTATGGCGATTGAGAACGGAGAAATCTTATAAATGATTTGCCGTTGGCATGATTTGAAAAAAATTCATGATTTGCATCTTACGATGCATAATTTGCCTGACGGCATTTTAGTAGCAAATCAAATCATGTGCAACAATTCATGCATTTATGCAATTCATGGCGTAAGCCTATTCATTATTAGGGGAGCGTAATATGAAAATTTATAGAATTATATCTAATGGGGAATATAGAACTTTCGGACCTAAAATTGATACACGTGAAAATCGTACGGGGTGCCGTTTTGATGGTAGTATTTTGGATTGTTGGCAACCAATTCACTTGACAACCAAACCAGTAGAACAACCTGGCATTAGTGATGAAATTCCTGATTTAAATTTTGTTTCAACTACTACTCCACTATTAACGCCTAAAGCTTTAAATATTTTATCGCCTTATTTAAAACCATATTCACAATTTTTTGAGACAACGACGGATTATGGTAATATGTTTCTTGTTAATGTCACAAATATAAATGATTGTTTAGATTATAAAAACAGTGAATTAAAATATTTTTCAAATTCTGAAAGAATAATGCGAATTGATAATTATTGCTTTTTCGATGATAAAATAAAAGATTTAGAAATTTTTTTGATTCCAGAAGAAAGAAAAGCGTTTCCTTGTGTTACCGAAGGTTTAAAAAACATTATTGAAGAAAATGGTTTGAATGGTTTCAAATTTGAATTACTTTCTGAATGAGAAGTAGTTTTAAAGTAGAGCATAACAGGGGAAAGAATATTTCCAGTAAATTAAAAGAAAGAAGTCCTATTTGTGAAAAACCAAAAATTAAAACTTACAGTAATCTCCGCACTTTTTGCCGCATTAATTTGTGTTGCGACAATGGTTGTGAAAATTCCTACACCACTTAACGGTTACATAAATTTAGGTGACTGTGTAATTCTTGTTGCGGCTTTCGCTTTACCTTGTGGCTATGGCTTTTTAGCCGCAGGTATCGGCTCAGCTTTAGCAGATATTCTTTCAGGCTACACAGCATACGCACCTGCAACGTTTATTATAAAAGGCTTAATGGTGCTTGTGGTTTACCTTGTAACTAAGCTTTTAAAATCAAATAAACCAAACTTCCAGAAAATATTGTCAGGTGTTTTAGCGGAACTCTGGATGGTACTCGGTTATTATATTTTTGAAGGCTTTATGTATGGCTTCAAGCCATCACTTGCAAATATCCCAATGAACTTAATTCAAGGCGTTGCAGGACTCATTCTTGCGGGTGTTGTGGTTAAGGTGCTTGAGAAGCAGAAAGTTTTAGAAAAGTTGTCAGTAAGTCAGTGAGTCAGTGGTCAGTTAATAGTTAAAATGAAAACTACATTCTCTCATTTAAAGATTGTTGCACTGCCCCAATTTGTGCGGACAGTACAAAAAACACCCCCTATGGTGTTAAATATTAAATTTAAGCAACAAACTGATTTCGTTTTTCTAACGGAGTCAGTTTTGTTTTTAGTTG
>SVOI01000054.1 GCA_015066465.1 Oscillospiraceae bacterium | reverse complement strand
AGACAAAAAAATTTTCAGTAACAAGGAAAAACTCGCAGGAATACTGACGTATTTCAAGAGTTTTGACGATGTTAGTGGGAATTTTTGTCTTCCAAAACCGTGCGGTGTTCGGCTCCCGTCACCTTAACAATTTCTTAACCTTTTTTAGCATAATGTTATTATCTAATTCATTTTTTATTAATAATTATAGTTTATACTAAACCCGTACTAAGAAAGGGAGCCGCACCCGAGTATTAGTTACTTATCCTTGATTGTTAAATTAAGGATTGACCCCTCCTCAAGTAAACCAGGCGATTGAGTGTTATACTTATCGCCGGAAAGCAACGACTGTCCCCTCAGTCGTTGTTTTCTTTTTATTTGAATAATTTTAAATTTTCTGTCAATAACATAAGTATTACTTATGAAAGGATATTTATGTTATGAATAACGAAAAGAACAAAAACACAAATAAAAAATTCAAAATCGCTTATGCCTTTACTTTTATTATTGCAATTGCTGCTTTAATGTTCACAAAGATTTCTTCTGAAAAAAGTCTTGGTAATATAAGTAGTCTTGAAAACAGTACAACAGAAAAACAAATTACAACAACAGAGAAAATTGTTATTGAAGAAACAGTAAGACAAAACTTAACCAATATTCCAGACACCAGAGAAGTAACAGAAGAAAACAAAGAAACTGAAAAAGATAAATATAATAAACCTTATAGCGATTATTACTGCTTGCCTTTTGGAAACCAGATTATTAAAGATTACAGCAATATGAATCCTGTATACTCAAAAACTCTTGGTGATTGGCGAACACATAACGGAATTGACTTTTCTGGTGAAGCTGGTGGTGCAGTTGTCGCAATTTCTTACGGTGAGGTTATATCAATTTATGAAGATACTCTTTTTGGTACTTGTGTTTTAATTGACCACGGTAATGGTGTTACAGCAAAATACTGTGGACTTAATAAAGACACGCTTAATGTAAAAGAACATTCTTCTGTAAACAGTGAAGATATTATTGGTTACCTTGGAGAAATCCCTTGTGAAAAACAAGAGGGCGCACATCTTCATTTTGAAATTACTCATAACGGAGAGCTTGTTGAACCACTTGAGCTTATGGGAAAATAATTGTTAGATATTAGTTGTTTGGTATCAGGTGTTAGCCAGTAGCTTTTAGCTATTGGCTTTTTTGCATCAATAAAATACTTGTAATTTTATCCCATATATGCTATTATGTATCTCATCAAAATTTGTCGAATTTGGAGGTACAAATAATGAAAAAGCATATTTCTAAAATTTTACTTTGCTTAGCTGTTGTTTTATTTATTGTTGCTTGTGCATTCATGGCTCCTGCAACAAGTGCAACAGGAACTTTATGGGCACTCTTACCACCTGTAATTGCAATCTGCCTTGCCCTTATCACAAAAGAAGTTTATTCTTCTCTTTTTGTTGGTATTGTAGTTGGTGGTCTTTTAGCAACTGCTTTCAATGGACTTCACACAGTCGGTGCTGTTGTTAGTGACGGTTTCATTAGTGCGGTTTCAGGTAACGCTGGTATTTTTATCTTCTTAGTTCTCTTAGGTGCATTAGTTGCACTTATCAACAAAGCAGGTGGTTCAGCAGCATTCGGTGAATGGGCAGCAAAACACATAAAAACAAAAATTGGCGCTTCTATTGCAACTTTCCTTTTTGGTGTTCTTATTTTTATTGATGACTATTTCAACTGCTTAACGGTTGGTTCTGTTATGCGTCCTGTTACAGATAAAACAAAAATCTCACGTGCTAAACTTGCATACTTAATAGATGCTACTGCTGCACCTATTTGTATGATTGCTCCTATTTCATCCTGGGCAGCAGCCGTTTCTTCTTATGCTCCTGAAGGTGTAAATGGTATTACTCTTTTCTGTAATGCAATTCCATTTAACTTCTATTCCCTTATGACATTCGTATTCGTTATTTCACTTACATTAATGAAATTCGATTATGGTCCGATGAAGCTTCATGAAATGAATGCTTCTAAAGGTGACCTTTTCACTTCTGGTCAAATAAAGGCTGATAGTGAAGAAGAAACAGCAGTTGTTAAAGGAAAAGGTAAAGTTGTTGATTTAGTTATACCTATTATTTTCCTTATTGCTATAAGCGTATTTGCTCTTGTTTACGTTGGCAGATGTATGGGTGAAGAATGGGTATTTGCTGCAAGTCAATACGACGGTTCTTTAAGCTTTATTGATGCATTTGGTAATACAGATGCTACAGTAGGTCTTCCTTGGGCAGGTATTATTGCACTTATTGTAACAATTATTTACCTTGTTGCAAGAAGAGTTATTTCTTTCAAAGATGCAATGGATTGCATTCCAAAAGGATTCATTGCAATGGTTCCAGCTCTTCTTATTCTCACAATGGCAACCACACTTAAAAATATGACCAACCTTCTTGATGCTTCTGGTTTCGTTGAAGGTGCTATGGCTAACGCTGGTGCACTCCAGAACTTCTTACCAGCAATCATTTTCTTAGTTGCATGCTTTATCGCTTTCTCAACAGGTACTTCATGGGGTACTTTTGGTATTCTTATTCCAATAGTTCTTGCTGTATTCCCAGAAGGCGATATATTACGTACAATTGGTATGTCAGCTTGTCTTGCAGGTGCTGTTTGCGGTGACCACTGCTCACCAATTTCAGATACAACAATTATGTCTTCTGCAGGTGCTCGTTGTGACCACATTAACCACGTTTCAACACAACTCCCTTATGCTATAACAGTTGCAGTAATTTCATTTATTGGTTACATAATTGCTGGTTTCATTCAGAATGCATTCATCGTTCTTCCAATTCTTGCTGTAATTACTGTTGGTACATTATTTGTAATTAAAGCTGTTACAAAGAAAAATAAATAAAATCATAACATAAAAAAAGTTGTCATCTCTTTTGAGGTGACAACTTTTATTTTTATGCTTTAATTTTTGTTAAAAACTCTACTGCCGCACGGATATCAACCTCTGGCTTATCTCCAACTTCTCTTTCGATTGTAAGGAATCCTTTGTAGCCAATATCTGTAAGTGCTTCAAGATATTCTTTGAATGGAACTGAACCTTCACCTAATGGAACCTCAATAAATGAATCTTCAGTAACAATAACTTCTTGTTTCATACCATAAATAATTTCTGGGTCTTTATAGAAGATTTGCTTACCATCTTTAGCGTGAGTATGAACTATATATTTTTGAAGATTATAAACAGCTTTAACTGGGTCATCACCAGTAACCATAACTAAGTTAGCTGGGTCAAGGTTTACACCAACACCAGTTGAACCGAGTGAATCTAAGAACTCTTTTAAAACTGCTGAAGTTTCAGGACCAGTTTCAATAGCAAAGTGAGCGTCAATTGAGTCAGCATATTCGGCAAGCTCGTGACAAGCTTCTTGCATAACTTTATACCTGTCGTGATTTTTGTCACCTGGTACAACACCAATGTGAGTTGTAACAACGTTTGTTTCAAGCTCTTTTGCAAGGTCTAAAATTCTTTTTGATTTTTCTATTTTCTCTGGGTTTCTTTCTTTAAATGAAAAACCGCCACCACCTAAGTCACCGCAAAGTGCAGAAATGGTAAGTCCATTTGATTTAACTAAATCAAGGAATTCCTTTCTTTTTGCACCAACAAGATTTTCAGGAGCCATCTCACCAGATGTTGCATAAACCTGAATACCTTGTGCACCAACCTCTGCAGCCTTTTTTACAGCTGTAGGAATGTCAGTTCTGAAGCTGTTAATAATTACACCAATCGGAAAATTGTACATAGTAATTACTCCTTTATTTTAATTTTATATATTTTAATTATCTTCGTCAAGATAACTTTGATATACAGACAAATCATACTCTTCGTCGTTTATTAAACCGAATGTCTTTTCATACAACGTAAGGACATTTTTCTTTTCAAAATATTTCTTTGCAAAAATAACAGTTAAAATAACAACTACAATAAAAGGTATTATAAAAAATAAAATTGTTGTAAACACAATGGGTAAGAGTGAAACGTCTATTGTTCCGTTTTCTATTCCTTTATCCCATAAAACTTTAAATATAATTATAAAAAGAATTAATGCTACTGAAACACTCACTACTAAAATTATTTTTTGCTTTTTATCTAAGCTTTTAATTTTTTCTTTCATTCTGTGATACCCTCTTCACTTTCTTCTGCTTCTTCAGAAAAAAGAAGCTGAGAAAAATCTTCTTTCTGGGTATTGTTTTCAGTAACAATATATTCAGGAACAAATACTGCTGGATTAAAATTATAGCTTTCAGGTGGAATGTCTTTCATATCTTCTAAAACTTCGTCGGTAAAAACTACTCCAAAAAGCTTTTCATAATATTTTATTTTTTTAGAAGTCTCTTTTAACTTTAAAATAAAATAAACCATTAAAATGAATGTTGGAAAAAAGAGAAAAATAATATTTAATATCAAATCAACTATTATCAACTCATCACCTGCTTTTTATTTTCTTCCAATATTCCTTTGCCGCCTGCTCCTGTTTGTTATCACCATACTCGTAATAATGAGCATCCTTAAGAACATCAGGTAAATATTGTTGTTCAACCCACCTGTCAGGATAATCGTGAGGATATTTATAAAACTGCCCCTTAACCTCAGCATCATCTCCATCAAAATGCTTATTTTGAAGCTGACGTGGAATAGGACCAGATTTTCCCTTTTGTAAATCTGCCATTGCTTCATTAATTGCATTATGAGCTGTGTTTGATTTTGGTGAGTTACAAACAAGAATTACTGCATCTGCTAAAGGAAGTCTTGCTTCTGGCATACCAACCTGCAAAGCAATATCAGTTGCCGCTTTCACTATTGGTAAAATCATTGGGTATGCAAGACCAACGTCCTCTGCTGCACATACTAAAAGTCTTCTTATAGCAGAAGTCATATCCCCAGCTTCTAAAAGTCTTCCTAAATAGTGAATTGCGGCATCAGGGTCAGAGCCTCTCATAGATTTTTGAAATGCAGATAATATATCGTAATGCTCATCACCCTCTCTGTCATAGCGCATAGCACTCTTTTGTGTGAGGGACTTTGCATTTTCTAAAGTTATAATTCTTTTTTCATTTTCCTTTGGTGGATTTGCAGAAAGCACACAAAGCTCAACTGCATTTAAAGATTTTCTTACATCTCCACCAGAAGCAGTTGCAATATGTAAAGAAACTCCATCTTCTATCTGGAATTCTTCTTCATATTCTTTTTCTAAAATCTGAAAACCTCTTATTACAGCCTTTTCTGCTTCCTTTGGTGTAACAGCCTTAAATTCAAAAACAGAAGAACGGCTGAGAATTGCACTATATACGTAAAAATATGGATTTTCTGTAGTTGAAGCAATCAAAGTAATAGAACCATTTTCAATAAACTCTAAAAGAGTCTGTTGTTGCTTTTTGTTGAAATATTGAATCTCATCAAGATACAAAAGAATTCCATTAGGAGAATTAAAGGTGTTAAGCTCATCAAAAATATCTCTTATATCCTGAGTAGAAGCAGTAGTACAATTTAATTTTCTTAAAGTTCTGTCGGTCTTTTTTGCAATCATTCTTGCAAGTGTTGTTTTACCCGTACCAGAAGGACCATAAAAAATCATATTAGGCACTGTGCCGGATTCTATTATATTTCTTAATGGTTTGTTTTCACCAATCAGGTGTTCCTGTCCGACCATTTCATCAATAGTCTGTGGACGAATTCTGTCTGCAAGAGGTGTTGCCATTTTTATTCTCCTATAACAAATTCTGCTGAATCATAAGTAACTTCAAAACCAAGCTCTTTCGCAACTGGTACTAAATCATCATAAATTAACTTACCATTATGAGAAAAATGATGAAGACAGAAAACAGTATTTTCTGTTGCATTTTTCTTTAAAAGTCTTTCTTTAACGTCACAACAAGCCTTTATTCCCATATGATTGCTATAAGCTTTTTCATTGAGAATTGACGTACAATCAAGCGAAACGAAATCGAATTTTATATTACTGTTTTCAATATACTCCCAGGTCTCATCTAAAAAGTAACCAGTATCGTGAGCATAAAGAATTGCACTGCCATCTTTTTCTATAATATAAATAACAGGGTCTAAATTTTTGGCGTGGTCTGCCTTTAATGGTGTCACCTTATAATTTAAAATTTCGTAAGTTTTAAAAGGTACTATTTCATTCCAATTTACTGATTTTTCATCACGTTCTTTTGTATCATCTATAATATGTAAAGAGTCATTTACAGAAGCTTTTGTTGAATAAATCTGCAAAGGCTCTTTTTCATTTTCATTCATAAAATATGCATAACCGTAAGCTCTGTAATGAAAGTCATAAGGGTAAAAATGGTCGTCGTGACCATGGGTTAAAAGACACGCTTTTATCTTTCTTAAATCGAGACCATAATTTAATGTATGAAGATAAGAATCAGCAGAAAAATCTATCATCAATTCATTATCAATGACAGTTTGTGAACGGGTTCTTATATTTTTTCCACCAGCTTTTCTTGCTTTTTCACACGTTTCACAAGAACAAAACATTCCAGGAAAACCCTCAGCTGCTGCAGTACCATAAAACTTAATTTTCATTTAAAAACTCTCTCTTTTTTACCTACTTTTATTTTAAAATCTTCCAAAAAATGTGTATTCAATAAAACCTGCAATAATTGCCATAAACATAGGAGTTACGCCATATTTACTCTTTAGATAATTCTTTAATTGCCCATCCTCTAAAGACAATTTTTTTGCTTTTTCAATATTTTTTGTAAGCTTTTCTTTATAAAGCTTTGTTGCAAACATTCCCATTAAAATTTTCATCGCAATAGATACAAATAACGTGCCATAAGCAATAACAGGAGAGATAGTTATATTTTTACTGATCTCAATAAATTCAGACTGTGTTTTTGTAAAAGTAACACTTTGACCTGCATCATATAAAAGAACCTTTTCATAGAACATCGGGTCCTCCATATAGCAGTTATTCATAGCCGTAATATACTCCTCATTTGATAAAATCGGAGCTATTGTTACACCTAAAAGAGCAATGTATATACAGAACACTAAAAGTGCAAGTTTATACATTTTTCTGTAAACTGCCCAGGCAAAAGGAAAAACAAATGCACATACGTTTAAAAGGTGCTTTTTATTTGTTCCCTCCATAATTAAAAATCGTGGCATATAGTAATTTTGATTTTTTCCAACTGCTGCTTCATAATAGCTTGAAGGTGTTTTGTTAATAAGAACCTGATCAGTAGATTTTCCATTAATATTTTTAAATAATTCTTCAATAGTGCTTTTTAAATTTTCATTGTTTTCAGAATCCTCACCATTGAATTCTACGTTTACAACATTTACTACATCTTTTAAATTTTTAACTTCATCGTCAATTAAAATATCAATTTTTTCTTCAGTCTCAACAGGTTTAAAATTAAAGCCTTCTTTATGAAGAGAAGCATTTTTACATTCACCTAAAGAATTGTAACAATCTCTGTGATGTGGTGTTCCACACTCAGGGCAAACAACAATTTCATCGCTTTCGTTAAATTTTTCCTGACATACAGGGCAAATCTGATTTTTAAATCGCATTAAAACTACACTTTCCTTTGTTTTAAAATTATAAAATAAAAATTATAAAAATCCAAAATATATATTACAAGAAATTTTAATAAATTGCAATATGAAAGGGTAAAAATTATCTACATTAGGTTGAAAAATTGTAGATAATATGATATACTTTATAAGAATAACTATATTAGTATATATATATACTTATAATTGTGAAAATTCGGGGTGTAAAAAATGGATAATTTATCTGAATTGTGGTTAGCTATTTTAAAAGAATTAGAGTCCTCTTTACCACAGGTTGTTATTGAAACCTGGATTGCTCCACTTGAACCAATTTCTTTTGATGGTCAGGAATTTGTTTTAAAAACAGTTAACTCTTTTAAGAAAGAAATTATTACAAACAAGTTTTTAGATAACATTAAAAATGCTGTAGAAAAAGCATTATCCTTCCCTGCAGACATTGTTATTAAAACAGAGGAAGAAAATATTATTTCTGCAAGTGCAAATGCAGCAGAATCTTCAAAAGGCTTAGAATTGACTTTTGATAAATTCATTGTTGCTCCTACTAACCAGTTTGCATATTATGCAGCAAATACTGTTGCACAAAAACCAGGCAGCGTTCATAACCCATTATTCATTTATGGCAAATCTGGTCTTGGTAAAACTCACTTGCTTAAAGCTATTTATGCTGAGCTTTCAAAAAATAAACCTGAGCTTAATATTCTTTATACAAACGGTGAAACATTTATGAACGAAATGATTTCTCATATGGCAGAAAAAAATATGAAGGATTTTCACACTAAATTCCGTTCACCAGATGTTTTATTAGTTGACGATATTCAGTTCATTGAAAATAAAGTTCAAATGCAGGAAGAATTTTTCTACACATTTGAAGAATTGATAAGTCAGGGTAAACAAATTGTTTTAACATCTGACCGTCCACCAAAGGATATTAAATCTTTAGAAGAAAGATTAAGCAGTCGTTTTCTTTCAGGTCTTTTAGCAGATATTCAACCACCTGAAATTGAAACTCGAATTGTCATTATCAAAAAGAAAGCACAGCTTCTTGATATGGAAATGCCTGATGACGTTGCTGAATACATAGCAGAAAAACTTAAAAACAACGTTCGCCAGTTAGAAGGCGTTGTTAAAAAGATTTATGCAATTTATTCTATAAATAACAAAAAGCCTACTATTGCTCTTGCAAATGAAGTTATAAAAGACATTATTTATTATTCACAACCTACTGAGGTTACTATTAAAAATATTATAGAACAGGTTTCACGTGCTTTCGGTGTCTCTGATGAAGATATTAAGTCAAACAAAAAGAAAGCAGAAATTGTTAATGCAAGACAATTCGCTATGTATATTGTACGTGAAGTTACAAATCTTACACTTGACGAAATTGGTCGTCACTTTGGTAACAAAAAGCACTCAACAGTTCTTTATTCATGTGAAGCAGTAGAAGAAAAAATTGCAGAAAGTGCTCAACTCGATGCTATGGTTTCTGATATTATGAAAAACATTAAAGAAGAATAAAAATGATAGCAAATAATTAAAAGTTATAAACAAATTAACAACAATTTACATTATGTTTTGAACAATATAAACACTACTTAAAAAAGCAAAAAGTTATGAACAATAATGAAAAATGAATTTACATTCACTCATAACAGGCAACAATAATAATCTCAATTCTTTTAAAAGTTTTTTACAAATTTACAGAACCTACTACTACTACTAAATAATATTATTTTATTCTAAAAATTTTTTTCTCAAAAGGAGTCTTATTATGAAAATAACTTGTAACACATCTATTCTTGCAGAAGCATGTAACATAGTTCAAAGAGGTGTTTCTCAGAAAAGCACAATTCCTGCAACAGAAGGTATTTTTATGCAGGCAAAAAATTCAAGACTTACTCTCTCTGGTTATGACCTTGAGGTTGGTATTACTACTGTTATAGACTGTAGCGTTGAACAAGAAGGAAGCATTGTTCTTAATTCTCACCTTCTTTGTGATATCTTAAGACGTCTACCAAATGATTTAGTTTCTATTGAAATAGATGAACACAATTTATGCAAAATTCATTCTGGTGACAGTGAATTTTCTCTTATTGGTATTCCTGCAGATGATTACCCTGAATTACCAACTGTTTCAGGTGGTTTCCCATTTGCTATTAAAAAATCAATTCTTAAAGAAATGATTAGACAAACAATTTTTGCTGTTGCTGTTTCAGATTTAAAACCAGTTCATAAAGGAATTAAATTTGAAGTAACAAAAAATAATTTAAGACTTATTTCTTGTGATGGCTTCAGACTTGCTATAAGAAATGAAACAATAGAATATGATAATGACGATTTAACATTTATTGTTCCTGCAAAAACATTAGCTGAAGTTACAAAGCTTATTGAAGATAATGATGAACAGATTACTCTTAATATAGGTAAAAAATACATTCTCTTTGAAGTTGGTAATTATAGAATTGTTTCTCGTTTACTTGAAGGTGAATTCTTTAACTATAAAAATGCTGTTCCATCAGATAACTCAACAAAAGCAAGAGTTAATGTTAAACAACTTATTAACAGTGTTGACAGAGCTTCACTTCTTATTACAAGTAAAATAAAGAGCCCTGTAAGATGTGTTTTTGAAGATAATTCAATTAAAATTTCAAGTACAACATCTCTTGGTGCTGCTAACGATAAGGTTTCAGCTTCTATTGAAGGTAAAAGAGTAGAAATTGGCTTTAATAATACTTATCTTACAGATTGCTTAAAAACTGTAGATGTAGATGAAGTTAATATTGAGCTTAATGGTCCTATATCTCCTATTATTATTAAACCTCTTGAGGGTGACAGCTTTATTTTCTTAATCATTCCTATGAGATTAAAAAATGAAGCAATTCAGAACTGATAGGTAAAGCTTATGAAAATTAAAGTAAAAGTTGCAAAAAAAGAAGAACAAGAATTTATTTTAAAAGGTGATTTCATAAGACTTGATGACCTTTTAAAAAATGTTGGTGTTGTGCAGACTGGTGGTCATGCAAAAATTGAAATTCAGAATGGTATGGCTAAAGTAAATGGTGAAGTTTGCACAATGCGAGGTAAAAAGCTTCGTACCGGTGACGAAGTAGAATATGAAAAAGTAATTTACAAAATAAAATAATCTGTCAGGGAGAAATTTATGAAAATAAATTCTGTTACTCTCAATAACTTTAGAAATATCTCTGATATGATTCTTTTACCCCACGATGAAGTAAATGTAATTTTCGGGCAGAATGCTCAGGGAAAAACAAATATTTTAGAAGCAATCTGGCTTTTTACTGGGTGTAAAAGCTTCAGAGGTAGTAAAGACAGTGAGTTTATAAAATTTAATAGTGAATTTTCTAAAATTTCTCTCGATTTTACTGATAAAGTAAGAAATAAAAAGGCAGAAATAATTATAAGCGATAAAAAGAAAGCTTTTTTAAATGGTGTAGAGAAAAAAGGAACAACAGAGCTTATCGGTGAATTTTATTCTGTTATTTTTTCCCCAAGTCATTTAGCGCTTATAAAAGATGGTCCTAACGTAAGAAGAAAATTTTTAGATACTGCAATTTGTCAGTTAAAGCCAAAATATGCAAAAACTTTAAGCTCTTTTAGAAAAGTTATTGCAGAAAGAAATTCACTTTTAAAAGATGTTCAATATCATAGTGAGCTTTTAGACGTATTAGATATTCTTGATGAACAGTTAGCAAAATATTCTTCTATTATTATAAATGAAAGAATTAAATATATAAATTTACTTTCTCAGAAAAGTGAAGAAATATATTCTGGTATTTCAGAAAATAAAGAAAAGCTTTCTATTAAATATCTTTGTGGAAATGAAGAATTGGAAAAGAATGACATAAATGATATTTATGATTATATGATTTCTAAAATAAATTCTTCTAAAAAAGAGGATATTTTATTAAAATCAACTTCTGTTGGTCCGCATCGTGATGATTTAGAAATAAAAATAGATAATATCAGTGCAAGAAGCTTTGGCTCACAAGGTCAACAACGCTCGTGTGCTCTTGCTTTAAAGCTTGGTGAAAGTGAAATTATAAAAGACGTTACAGGAGAAAACCCTGTTGCTCTTTTAGATGACGTTATGAGTGAGCTCGACGAAAAGAGACAGGATTACGTTTTAAATCATATTAAAGAAAGGCAAGTTTTCTTGACCTGTTGTGACCCATCACAAGTATTAAGACTTTGTAAGGGTAAATCTTTCTTAATAGAAAGCGGAAAAATAAAAGAAGAAAAATAAAGGAAAAAATATGTATATTCATATCGGACAAGACACTGTAATAGTGGATGAAGAAATAATAGGTATTTTTGATATGGAAAATACTACTGTTATGAAAAGTACAGTTGATTATTTGAACAAGGCTGAAAAAAATGGTGATGTAAATAACGTTGCACCATTTGAATTACCAAAATCTTTTGTTGTTACAAATAATAAAAACAAAAGAAAAATTCACATTTCACCTGTTTCAGTAGGAACTATTTTAAAAAGAACAGAAAGTAAGATTCCTACTTAATAACTTAACTTTTTTTATATAGATTCTAAAAAAATACGTATTTTAAAAATACGGAATACGGAGGTTATCGTTTTGGACGAAAACATTATTAAAACCGAAGCAGAATTAAAAGAAGAAGAATTAGAAAATGCAGTTGTGTTAGAAGAAAGTAACATTGATACTGTTGTTACTGAAAAATACGATGCAAGTGCAATTCAGGTTCTTGAAGGACTTGAGGCTGTTAGAAAAAGACCTGGTATGTATATCGGTTCAACAGGCCCTAAAGGTCTTCATCACCTTGTTTACGAAATTGTAGATAACTCAATTGACGAAGCATTAGCTGGTTTCTGTACTGATATTCAGGTTGAAATTTTACCTGGCGATGTTATTACTGTTCGAGATAACGGACGTGGTATTCCTGTTGGTATTAATGAGCAACAAGGCTTACCAGCTGTTACAGTTGTTTTAACAGTTCTTCACGCTGGTGGTAAATTCGGCGGTAGCGGTTATAAAGTTTCTGGTGGTCTCCACGGCGTTGGTTCATCAGTTGTTAACGCTCTTTCAGAATGGTTTGAAGTAGAGGTTTCACAAGATGGTCACGTTCATTACCAGAGATTTGAAAGAGGTAACCCTACTTGTGACCTTAAAGTTATTGGTGATACTGATAAAACTGGTACTTTAATCAGATTTAAAGCAGACCCAGAAATTTTTACAGAAACTACAATTTATGAATTTGAAGTTCTTGAAAGAAGATTAAGAGAACAGGCATTCTTAAATGCAGGTCTTTCAATTTCTCTTACAGATAAAAGAAATCTCGACGAAGAAAAAGGTGAAGTTTACTGCTATGAGGGTGGTATTTCATCATTCGTTGATTTTGAAACTAAAAAGCGTGGTTTAACTCCATTACATGAAGAACCAATTCATTTTTCTGCTGTAAGTGGTGACAGAGAAGCAAATATTGCTCTTATGTATAACGATAGCTACAATGAATTAGTTTTAAGCTTCGCTAACAACGTTCGTACTATCGATGGCGGTACTCACGAAACCGGTTTTAAAACAGCACTTACAAGAGTTTTTAATGATTACGGTAAAAAGTATAATCTTTTAAAAGATAACGATAAAAAACTTTCTGGTGAAGATGTAAGAGAAGGTCTTACTGCAGTTATTAGCGTTAAACTTACTGAAGCACAGTTTGAAGGTCAGACTAAAGGTAAGTTAGGTAATACAGATATTACACCAATTGTTTCAAAATGTGTTTATGAAAAATTAATGACATATTTTGAAGAAAATCCTTCAGTTGCAAAAGAAATTTTCTCAAAAGCACTTGATGCTTCAAGAGCAAGAGAAGCAGCAAGAAAAGCAAGAGATAATGCAAGAAGAAAGTCAGTTCTTGAAAGTAACTCACTTCCTGGTAAGCTTGCAGACTGTATTGAAAAAGACTCATCAAAAACTGAAATCTACATAGTAGAGGGTGACTCTGCGGGTGGTTCAGCAAAAATGGGTCGTGACAGAATGATTCAGGCAATTCTCCCTCTTTGGGGTAAAATGCTCAACGTTGAAAAAGCAAGAGTAGATAAGGTTATTGGTAATGATAAATTAACTCCTGTTGTTTTAGCACTTGGTACTGGTATTGGTGAAGATTTCAATATAGAAAAGCTTCGTTATGATAAAATTATTATTATGGCCGATGCCGACGTCGACGGTGCTCACATCAGAACACTTCTTTTAACATTCTTCTTCAGATATATGAGAGAGTTAATTGAACAAGGTCATATTTATTTAGCACAGCCACCTCTTTACAGATTAAGTAAAGGTAATAAACATCACTATGCTTATTCTGATGCTGAACGTGACGAAATTATGGCAGATGGTACTAACTACGCTATTCAGCGTTATAAAGGTCTTGGTGAAATGGACCCTGAACAGCTTTGGGAAACAACAATGAATCCTGAAACTCGTCTTATGCTTCGTGTTACTTTAGAGGATGCAGAAGAAGCAGACGAAACATTCTCAATTCTTATGGGTGACAAGGTTGAACCAAGAAGAGAATTTATTGAGAAAAACGCAAAGTATGTTCAGAATCTTGACGTTTAATTCAGATATAATCCCACTTAATTTAAGATAAGGAAGTATTTATAAATGGACGAATTAAATAACAATGTAGAAAATGCGGGTGTTACTCAGGGTGTTAATAATCTTCCTGACCCGTATGCAAACCAAAAAATAATTAACGTTGATATTAATAAAGAAGTAAGAACTGCATTCCTTGATTACTCAATGTCAGTTATTGTTTCTCGTGCTTTACCTGACGTTCGTGACGGTTTAAAGCCAGTTCACAGAAGAATTCTTTACACAATGTATGAGAATAATCTTACTCCTGATAAAGCATATCGTAAATGTGCCGATACAGTTGGTTCTGTTCTCGGTCGTTACCATCCACACGGTGACGCTTCTGTTTACGATGCAATGGTACGTTTAGCACAAGATTTCTCTATGAGATATATGCTTGTTGATGGTCACGGTAACTTCGGTTCTGTCGATGGTGACCCACCGGCTGCTTACCGTTATACAGAGTCAAGAATGAGCAAAATGTCACTTGAAATGCTCACAGATATTGAAAAAAATACTGTTGACTTTGCTCCTAACTACGATGACCGTCTTAAAGAGCCAACTGTTTTACCATCACGTTACCCTAACCTTTTAGTAAATGGTTCTCAGGGTATTGCTGTTGGTATGGCTACAAATATTCCACCACACAACTTAAGAGAAGTTATTGATGCAATTTGTTGTGTTATTGATAACCCTGAAGCAGAGCTTGAGGATATTATGGAGCACATAAAAGGCCCTGACTTCCCTACTGCTGGTATCATTATGGGTCGTTCTGGTATCCGCTCAGCTTATGCTACTGGTCGTGGTAAGGTTATAGTAAGAGCTAAATCTGAAATAGTTGAAGGTAAAAACGGCAGATTTAAAATTATTATTACTGAAATTCCTTATATGGTTAACAAGGCAAGACTTATTGAGTCTATTGCAGACCTTGTTAAAGATAAAAGAGTTGAAGGTATTGCCGATATCAACGACTATTCTTCAGAAAAAACTGGTATGCACATTGAAATTGACATCAAACGTGATGCCAATGCTCAGGTTGTGCTTAATAAGCTCTTTACTTATACACAATTACAATCTACCTTTGGTGTAATTTTACTTGCTATTGTTAATGGTGAGCCAAAAATTCTTACACTTAAAGAAATTTTACAGCAATATATTGATTTCCAATGTCAAGTTATAGTGAGAAGAACACAGTTCGACTTAAAAAAGGCAGAAGAAAGAAAGCATATTTTAGATGGTCTTAAAAAGGCTATTGATATTGTTGACGATATTATTGCAACAATCCGTGCTTGTAAGGGCGGTCAGGCAGAAGCTAAGACTGCTATTATGGAAAAATTTGATTTTGATGAACCACAGGCAGCTGCTATCGTTGCATTCCGTTTAGGTCAGTTGGCAGGTCTTGAAATTCTCAAAATCACAAATGAATTAAATGAATTAGAAGCAAAAATTAATGAATATAGAGAAATTTTAGGTTCTCACGAAAAGGTTCTTGAAATTATTAAAGAAGAAATTACGGTTATTCGTGATAAGTTTGGCGATGACAGAAGAACTTCTATTGAAAATGTCAGCGGTGAGGTTGATATTGAAGACCTTATTCCAGAAGAAACTTGTATGTACACATACACAACTATGGGTTATATAAAGCGTCAACCTGTCGATTTGTTTGCAACTCAGAACAGAGGTGGCAGAGGCGTTAAGGGTATGACTCGTCGTGAAGATGATGTCGCAGAAACAATGTTTATTGCTTCATCTCACGATTACGTAATGTTCTTAACAACTAAGGGCAGAGCTTTCCGTCTTAAAGGTTATGAAATTCCAGAAGGCAGTAAAAACAGTAAGGGTATGAACATTGTTAACTTACTTCCACTTGAAAATGGTGAGAAGATTTCTGCAATGCTCAGTGTTCCTGCTGATGATGAAGGCAAGTTCCTTTGTATGTTTACTAAAAAAGGTCTTATTAAGAGAACTGCTTTAAATCTTTATAAAAATATCCGTAAAAATGGTCTTAATGCAATTTCTCTTCGTGAAGATGATGAATTAGTATTTGTAAAACTCACTTCAGGTAATGACGAATTACTTATTGCTACTAAAAAAGGTATGTGTATTCATATCAATGAAACAAATGCACGTCCCTTAGGCAGAACTGCAACCGGTGTTAAGGCAATTACTCTTAAAGATGGTGACGAAGTAGCAGGTGTAGCTGTTCTTCACGAGGGTGGTAAAGTTCTTACCGTTAGTGAAACTGGTTACGGCAGACGTAGTGAAATTTCAGATTATCGTTTACAATCACGTGGAGGTAAAGGTCTTAAAAACTATCACGTTGAAAAATATGGTGACGTTACTGCAGTAAGTATTGTTGACGATGATGAAGATATTATTCTTATTTCACAAGATGGTATTATTATAAGAATTCCTGCAGATG
>SVOI01000053.1 GCA_015066465.1 Oscillospiraceae bacterium | reverse complement strand
ATAAGTTCTGCTTTAGGAATTTTTATAGATAGCAAATTTGACAGAATGGGTAACAGCGAAAATTACGATGACGTTATTTATGAAGAAAATTTAGAAAATATAGACGATATTGACGGCGATATTAATGCAAGTAATTTTAAAGATGCATTAAAAATCTGGGCTACCACAGGTAATGACCAGAAAATGACAAGTAAAAACATTGTTAACGTGCTTCTTATTGGTGCCGACAGCAGAAAAGGAACAAATACAGGTAATACTGATACTATGCTTTTAGTTTCTCTTAATAAAAAAACGAAGCAGATTAAACTTGTTTCTTTTATGCGTGACAGTTACCTTTATATTGAAGGAAAAAATAATTCTTATTGCTCAAAATTAAATGCCGCTTTTTCTATGGGTGGTCCAGAAACTTTAATGACAACAATAGAGAATAACTATAAAATAGAAATTGATAATTTCGTTATGGTTAATTTTGAGTCATTCAAAGCAATTATTGAAGAAATGGATGGCGTTACAGTTGATGTAAAAAAATATGAAGCTAATTATGCTAATAATCGTTATGATTTGTCAATGCCTTACGGTGATGACGTAACTCTTAATGGTGAAGAAGCACTTGCTTTTTGTAGAATCAGAGGTTGCGATGCTGATGGTGATATAAGCAGAACGAGAAGACAGCGTTCAGTTATTAATGCTATTATTAACAGAGTAACAAGTGCTTCTGTTTCTGACCTTAATAAATATCTTAATGTGTTACTTCCTTACGTTTACACAGGATTCAGCAGAAGTGAAATTCTCTCTTTAGGAATGAAAGCAATTACAAATGGTTGGGCATTTTATGACAGAAGTGAGTTGCAGATTCCTACAAACGATACTTGTCAGAGTGGTAGTATGGGTTCCTGGATTTGGGTTGTTGATTACCAACAAGCAGCACATATTTTACAAAATGAACTTTATGGCACTTCAAATATAACACTCGAAGATGGCAGAACAACGCTTATAGATATTTATAACGGAACAGCAGGTTCGGGCGGTTCTTCGTCAAGTGATGATTCAAGTAAACCACTCGACAAGAAAGATGAAACCGAGAAAAACGATAAGGATAATAAGAACGATAAGGAAAACGAAGAAGAAACAACCGAAGAAGTTTCTGAAGAAATAATTGAAGATTATATTGATGATGAAACAGAAGAAGAAGCTTTAGAGAATGAAAATAATTATCCTGAAGAAACAACAACTGAAGTGTCTGATGATTCTGAAGAATCTGAAGACGATGAAATAGATAAAGAAGATACAACATTAGTAACAATAGGAGACGACCAATGATTTTTCGTAGAAGCGAAAAAAGTGAAGACATAATAAAAAGAAAGAGTTATTATGGTTTTGCAAGATACTACCCAGGTAAAATGGGAACAAAAAAATATGTTATCGGTGAAAGTAAGGTAGCAGAAAAAAAAGAAAGAATAAGAAAAATACTTGTTTTATCAGGCTTTATTCTTCTTTTTCTTTTAGCATTCTTTATTACTACTGTTTGTATTGAAATATCTGAAAGACCAATAGGTTTTTAAAAAATAATAACTCCCACTAAAATTGAATATGTTTTAGTGGGAGTTTAAAATTTGAAAGGAGATTTTTTATGTTCAGTATCTTAGATTATTTAGAAAATTACAAAGATATTAAAGTGATGGACGTTCATTGGAATAATTTAGATAATTTACTTTGTGCTATTTTAGTTTATGTACCACTTGAAACGTTCAGTGGCAAAAAATCTCTTGAAGAATTTATTGTTGAGGCCCAAAAAGTAAAACCAGTACCAGAAAATACTGGAGAAATGGTAAAAACGGCATATCTTGCACTCGATATTATAAAAAACTCTGTAAGATATAAAAATATGACGTTCCATAATTTTATAAATCTTAAAACAGATAACACTCAGTTTGGTGCAGTTACCATAAGAATGAGTGGGAAAACTGTTGTGTCTTTTAAGGGAACAGATTCTTCAATTATAGGTTGGATTGAAAATTTCAGAGTTACTTATTCTTACCCTACGTTCACACACAATCTTGCAATCGAATACTTAAAAACAAACGCTCATAAAATAACAGATAAAGAAATTTATGTTGTTGGTCACTCAAAGGGCGGTAACTTAGCAATAGTAAGTGCTATGGAAGCCCCCGATAGTGTTTATAAAAAAATAAAAAGTGTTTATAATTTTGACGGCCCTGGTTTAAGAAAAGAACAGTTTGAAAGTGAAGCTTTTAAAAAGCTTTCAACAAAGCTTATAAACGTTTTACCAACAGGCTCTGTTATTGGCGTGCTTTTGTATAATGATAATTATAACGTTGTTGAAACAGATGCTTTAGCTTTCTCTCAGCACTACCCTGTTAATTGGAAGGTTTTCGGTGAATTTTTTGTCAGTGGTACTATTTCAAATATAAGCACCCAGCTTCACGAAAACACAACAGTTGGTTTTGAAAATTTAGACCCACAAAAAGTACAGGATGCTTTTGAAACAGTTTTTACTAATTTAGAAAAGAATTATTCTTCAAAATTCAACTTCTCTTTTGATGAGGTAGTTAAATTTTACAGAAACATGAAAAATCTTGACCCAGCAATTTCTCAGAGCATTGAGCAGACGATTGGAACAGTGCTTAAGAGTGTGGCGGGAAGGCAAAATTAATTTGGAATTCGGAATTGTCTTGAAATTAAAAATTAAAAATTAAAAATTGTGGGACCTGCGGTCGGCAATTATAATAAATAACAAAAAGATAAGTTCTATCATTTAAAGTTTTTGGTAAACTAAAAATGATAGAACTTATTTTATTTAATCGATTAATAATTATAATCGGCTTTGCCCCGAAATTTTTAATTCTTAATTTTTCATTTTTAATTAAAACTTTCAGGTTTGTTTTTCTATCTTTTTTAAGACAGTAATAATTGGCACAATCAAAATACCACAAATAAAATTGCTCACTCCGTGAATTAAATCGTATGGGAGACCTGCAACTATCCACGCTATTGTGCCATTAAAATCAAGATTGAAAAGCAATGCTTGCGCCGGCGCATATAAAGTGCCATACAAAAATCCGTGTAATGCACAAACAATCATATATATAATTGGTGCGACTTTTGGATTCATATTTTTTGGTAAAAGCATTGTTATTCCCCAAAGCACAGTCCATATATAAAGGTATGGAATCCACCATGTAGAAAATCCACCGAAAAGTCCATCTAAAAATACGTAGATGTAAAGTGGATATAACGCTTTTTTTCTGTAAACAACTGTCATAGCAATAATAAATACGCCAACTAAATGTACGTTTGGTGCGAATTCCATTACTTTTTTAAGAGCAAAAATCAATGCACCAAGCATTGCGAAAACAGTTATTTCTTTAACCTTTAGTTTCATTATTCTGGTTTAAACGTGTAAACTCCGCCTTCTTTTATAGGAGTCTGGTCTACACCCTGATTTGCGTAAGCATTTTCTTCATAAAATGCCCAATATTTTCCGTCTTTGTCGTAATCAAGCGTGATTCCGTTAACAGTTTTAACGTAAAGTCCATATTGACCATCTTCACCAGCAATCAAACCATTTTCTAAAAGAGCTTCGCCAACAGTTTCTTTATCAGTTTTAATCATATAATGTGTGCTGTTGCCATCTAAATCAACCGCAATAAAAACAAAAGCGTTTTCGCCTTCACCTTTAACTATTGCAGAAGCCTGCCCAGTAGTCGCTATAGGCTCAGTGGTGGTTGGTTCGTCTGTTGAGTTATTAGTACATCCTGTAATTATAAGTGCCATAACCGCAATAAGCACAACTAAGAGAGTAACTAATAATTTTTTGTTGAAAATTTTAGTTTTCATAATAGCATCTTTCCTTTTTTTAAAAATTTTTTCAATTCTATTTCTGGCACTCGCAAAATAAAAGAAAAGCAATATTTAAAAAGTATTTCGACTTGTGTTATATTCTTCACCTTCTCAGAAAAAATCCAATGGCGTGTCCACTTTTTTGCGGTAAAAAGTGTAGAAGAATATTTTAAAAACACTCACGGCGGCGTGCCCGTTCGGGAATTTCACCCGATTCCATTTTAAATAAAGGTCATTTTGACTTAAATATAATAACACTTTTTATTACACAATGCAACAAAAAAGGCTATTTACTAAAATAAGTAAACAGCCTATAAAATTATTTAATTATAGTAACTAATTCATCAAATGGTTTTCTCTTTTTCTCTCTCAACTCATAATTTTCTTTTGGGTACCCAAGAGCAATTACAAGTCTTACAGGGTGTTTTAAATCACAGATTTTTCTTATTTTTTTATCATCAAGCCAACCTAAAATACAGGTTTCAAGCCCTTGCGCAGTTGCTTCCGAAGTAAGATAAGCAGTTGCGATACCAATATCAATTGAACGGTAGTCATTATCTTTAATTTTTGAACCGATTCCTGCAGTTTTATTATAGCTTTCTTCAGAAATAACAATCATAACGGGTACATCTTCGGTAAATTTATTCATACCCATTCCCCTTGTTGCTTCTGCTACTTCTTTCGCTTTTTCACCTTTGCAAACTGTAAAATGATAAGGCTGAGCGTTACAAGCAGATGGTGAAAGAACTGTGCTTTCTAAAATTGCCTTTATTTTTTCATCTTCAACTTGTTTTGTACTATCGTAAATACGACATGATTGACGTGTTTTTGCTATTTCACTAAAATTCATTTTTTGAGCTCCTTTTTATAATCTTCAACCATTCTGCCAAGTTTTTTTGCTGCTTCATACATATATTTTGCCATAAAAGGCACAATATCAAGTGGCATCTGGTCATAAACACAGTCACTCTCAAGAGTTATGTAACCGTTATAATCAATTTCGGCTAATGCTTTTGCTATATCGTCCCAGTCTAAATCGAACATAAATGGTGGGTAGTGTAAATCGTCAACCTCATTATTATCGTGAGTGTGAAGACACGCTACTCTGTCACCTAAAGTTCTTATCATTTCACCAGCAGTTGAACCAACAAGACCGCAGTGGCCAATATCTACACAGCAAGAAAAATGTTCTTTTGGTAAAGCATCATAATATTCTGCGAATTCTTCGCCAAGACTGCATACGTTAGGTAATTTTTTGTTTGTTTCTGGGTTTGTTTTGCCAAACATATTCTCAAGTGCAATTTTAACGTTAGCCTTTTTTGCATCTTCCATAAGGCTCATATAAAGCTCTATATTTTTCTCTTTTTGATTTTCTTTAAAAACAACAGGGTGAATTATAATATTTTCTATACCTAAAAGTCCAGCAATTTCAATAGCCCTTTTTACTTTTGGTAAATTCTCTTTGTTATATTCTTCATCATCTTCTTTAATTGTAGGGAAAGGAGCGTGTGCCTGATTAAAATGAAGACCGAGACTTTCTGCATACTCTTTTACTTTTAAAATGTGCTCTTTGTAACCGTCTGTGTTTAAAATGCAATCTTCTTTTTCATTCATACAGAACATAGAAAAATCGGCTGCATCAAAGCCTGCCTCTGCAATAATTTTTAAAGATGTGAAAACATCAAATCTGTCTGCAATTCTTGAAGTAGTTGTAGAAACTTTCATAAAATCACGCTTTCTGCAAAATATATTATATAAGAAGATTTTAGCCCTTATTTATATGAATGTCAACAAGAATTTATTATGTGAATTTTAATACAATTTTCCAAATTTTGTTATAATTTTTGTCTATTATTTAACTATTTCTAAAAATAATGCCTAAAAACCTAAAAAAATTCATAACAAAATATATCTACATAAGTTATAATGTAATTAATGAGTTTCTATTTTCTATAATAGAAACAAAATTACTCGTAAAGGAGAAATTTTTATGGCGAAAAAACCTGTTAAATTAGATGCCAACGGTTATCGCAAATTCGGTATGCGTGACAAGCTCGCTTATGCTGCTGGTGACCTTGGTTGTAACATGAGCTTTGCTCTTAAAGGTACAGTTCAGACATTCTGGTTAGTTTACATGATGATGGAAACGGGTCTTTTATCTGGCTTGCTTTTACTTGTTCAGGCGTGGGATGCTATTAACGACCCACTTATTGGTGGTCTTATTGATAACGATAGACGCAAATATAAGATGGGTAAATTCAAAACATATATTTTTATAGGTGCTTGTGGATTACTTCTTGCAGGTGCAGCAGTATTCCTTCCATTCCCGAATGCAGAGAAATGGGTTAAAGCATGTTTATTCGTTGGTGGCTACATCGTGTGGGATGCTTGTTACACAGTTGCTAATGTTCCTTACGGCTCAATGCTTTCTCTTATTACAGAGGATGCTGGTGAAAGAGCAGAGCTTTCAACATGGAGAAGTATCGGTTCAATGTTCGGCAATATTCTTCCAATGGTTATTTTACCAGCATTAATTTGGCAAAAGGTTAAATTTGATGGAACAACAAGTTTTCTTGATAAAATTGAAATTCCAGAAGGCTTTACACGAGAACAATTCCTTACAAACCCAAAAACAGGCAAAGCTTACGAAATTGGTGAAGCAGTTTTAAGCCCTGCAACTGGTGAAGAGGTACAGGTTCTTTTAGGTGAAAGAGTTTTCTTTGCTGCACTTATTATGGGTGTTATTGGTTTTATTGCATTTATGTTTATGATAAAAACAACTACAATCCGTGTAGACGAAAATGCAGTTAAAACAAATGAAGGTGGCGAAAAAATAAATATTATCAAATCATTTGGTAAATTTATGAAAAACCGCCCTGCAGTTGGTGCTACTATTGCTGCTATGGGTATGTTCCTTGGTATGCAATCTGCAACAACAGCAAATACAATTATGTTTGCAACATACTTTGGTAATGCAGGTATGTCAGGTGTTGTTCAGATGATTGGTTTCTTACCAATGCTTATCTTCTTACCATTCATTAAAAAGCTTGTTAATAAATTCGGTAAAAAAGAAGCTTCAGTTTATGGCACAATTGTTTCACTTGTTGGTGCTGCTATATTGTTTATATTCCCAACACTTGAAAACCATGATGCAGGATTAGTTGTTTATCTTGTAGGTCTCATACTTTTCGGTATTGGTATGGGTATTTATACTTGTGTTTCTTGGGCTATGATGGGTGACGCTATTGACTATAACGAATGGAAATTCGGTACAAGAGAAGAAGGTACAGTTTACTCACTTCACTCATTCTTCAGAAAGTTAGCACAGGGTGTTGGTCCTTCAGCAGTTATGTACATTATGGGTCTCCTCGGTTATGTTTCAAAATACGGAACAATTGGTCAGAGCGCAGAAACAGCACAAAATATGTGCTGGCTTGTTGCTGGTCTTTATGCATTTAGTGCAATTCTCCAGTTTGTTGGTATTGCATTTGTTTACAACCTCGACAAGAAAACTCTTGAAACAATGACAAAAGAGCTCGAAGAAAGAAGAGCAAAATAATAAAAAATGATTTTATGAGTTATTCATAATTCAATATTAACTTCCACATTAGAAAAGGTCGCAGTCTTAATTGACTGTGACCTTTTCTATACATTTACTTAATATAATTCGCACCTAAAACAACAACACCTAAAACTATAAGAATAGCACCTGTTGCACGGTTTAAGGTTTTCGTACTCGCCTTGTTTGCAATTCTTGCACCTATTCTTGCAAAAACTAATGTGAAAATAATACATAAAGTAAGAACTAAAATATCAGGTGTGTCGCCATCAATTATAAAGTGACTAACTGAACCTGTTAGTGCCGTAAATGTCATAATAAAAACGCTTGTTCCAACTGCGGTTTTTAATTCGTAGCCTAAAACAGATGTTAAAATGAGTAACATCATCATCCCGCCACCTGCACCGACAAAGCCACAAATAAAACCAATCATAGCACCTGAAAAAATTGACTGAATGACTCTTTTTTTAGGGTCCACGCTTTGCATGGCTTCTTTTGTTGTCATAACAGGCTTTATAATAAATTTAACACCTAAAAACATAGTCATTACAACAGAAAAGCTACCCATTGTTTTATCTGGCAAAAGTCCTGCAACGTAACTGCCAACAACAGTAAAAAGCAGAACAAACGCCATCATAATGCTACCGTTTTTAATATCTAAATTCTTATTTTTACCATAGGTGTAGCTGCTTACTGCACTGGCTAAAACATCACTTGCAAGTGCAATACCAACGGCACTGTAAGCAGGAATTCCTAAAAAGGTTACAAGCATTGGTGTAATAACTGCTGCTGCACTCATTCCAGCAAAGCCTGTGCCAAGACCGGCACCACATCCTGCAAAAAGACAAACGATAATAGTTTTTAAAAGTTCCATATTAAATTACTCCATAAAAATGAATTATATTTATATCCTCAGGCATTTCGAGTCCGTGGCTACCACATTCACCGTCAATTTCGTGGCAACCGTGGTCAGGGGCAAAGCCTATTAAAGTATTATGCTCTTTCCAGTTCTCTTTTATCGCTTCTGCTAAAGTTTTAAAAGCATTAATATTATGCTTTAAAGCGTTTATAGAGTTTTCGTGCTCAGGGCCGAACTTGTGCATAGTGCCATCATAGTTTCCGTTGTAAACTGCAATAAAATCATATTTATCTTCTTTAATAAGCTCTATTGCTTTTTTATTTGCTTCGTCAGGAGTTTCAACTATAAAATAATCCATATTTCTTTCTAAAAATATTTTAGACATACTGTCATTACCGGTTGAAACAATGCAAGGCTTTTTACCTGCACGGATTAATGCATCAAAGACCGAGTCTGTTTTAATAACTGGTTTTTCATATTTCTGAATTCCGTGAACAGAAGGCTCTGCACCTGTGTACATTGTGCCAAAGCAAACTGGTGTTACAGACGGCATAACTGTTTTTAATGGTAAAGTAAGCTGAGTGTTAAGCATTACATCAGAGAAAAGCTCAGTATATTTTTCATAAATCCAGAGTGCGACTGCATCTGGGTTATACATCAAGATTCTGTCAATTTTTTTATTTTCTGTGAATTTATCGAGCACCTCAATAGATTTTTCACTTTCATTTGGTGACTCAACACCTAATGCATTACAAAGTGAAGAAGCAAGTCCTGTTAATTTCAAATTACAAAATACATCTTGCATAATAACACTCCTAAAAGTAAAAGCCGTCAACAAAAAGACGGCTTTCATTATTATAATTTTTCAACTAAGTTTTTAACAACGTCAAGAAGAATTTTAAGACCCTTTTCAAGAGTTTCCTCGTCAATTATAAGTGCAGGCATTAATTTAACTGTATCGTTATTTCTACCAGCTCTTTCTAAGATGAGACCATTCTCAAAGCAGTCGTGAACAATCTGCTTTGAAAGAGTTGATGGGCAAAGCTTGTTGCAGTCAATACCCCACATAAAGCCGATACCACGAATTTCTATCTTTTCATTAAGAGAAGCAATTTCTTTAAGATATTTTTCAATAATTGCACTCTTTCTTCTAACGTTTTCTTCAACCTTTTCGTTAAGCATTACTTCAAGACCAGCTTTTGCAGCAACTATTGAAAGCTGACTGCCACGGAAAGTACCGTTGTGCTCGCCAGGATTCCAAACGTCAATTTCAGGTTTGAAGAGTGTGAGCGCAAAAGGCATACCATAACCGCCGATTGATTTTGAGAGAGTAACAATATCAGGAACAATTCCAGCTCTTTCAAATGAGAAGAAATAACCTGTTCTCGCAGAGCCAACCTGAATATCATCACAAATTAAAAGAATGTCATTTTTTGTGCAGAATTCTCTCAATGATTTTAAGAATTCTACAGAAAATACGTGGATACCGCCATCAGACTGAACTGGCTCAATAACAACTGCTGCAGGCTTGCTTACACCTGAGTGGTCATCGTCTAAGAGAGTCTGCATATATTCAATAACATCTAACTCAGGGAACATATATGGAGCAGGAATGTGAGTAACGTCAGTAAGAACAACGCCAGCACCCTCTCTTGCATCACGGTCGGTAGTCATAGAGAGTGAACCTAAAGTCATACCGTGGAATGCACCCATAAATGCAAAAATATTATTTCTCTTCTTAACCTTTCTTGCAAGCTTTAAAGCAGCTTCAACAGCATTTGTACCAGTAGGGCCAGGGAACTGAATTTTATAATTAAAGCCACGTGGAATAAGAATGTTTTTCTCAAAATATTCTATAAAATCACGCTTTGCAGAAGTAAACATATCGAGTGAGTGAATAATTCCGTCGCTCTCAAGATAAGAAATAACCTGTTTTTTAATGTGGTCATTATTGTGACCATAGTTAAGTGCACCAGCACCACAGAAAAAGTCAATGTATTCTTTGCCGTTTTCGTCTGTAATTACAGCGTTTTTGGCTTTTGCAAAAACTGCAGGAAAGTTTCTGCAATAAGAACGCACTTCAGATTCATATTGTTCAAAAATAGAAGTATCCATAAACACAAGACCTTTCAAAAAATTAAAACTAATACATTTTCTATTCTACCACAAAATTTATAATATTCCAATAGAAGAAGCAAAAAAATATTATATTTATTTTAAATATTATGTTGCACTTTATTTGCTGTTTTGGTAAAATTAAACTGTATATCTATGTAACAAATTTTTATTGCAAGGAGTTTAGTATGAAGAATCCTATAATTCTTTTCCCAAGGCTTACAAGGTCTTCAAGTCATTACAAAAAATATGATATTGAAGTACCAAAGGCACTTCACGAAAAAACACCTAAAAAACCAAATTTAGAGGGCTTTCCATATCCATTGCCACAAAGAAAATCTGACTACACCTGCTACTGTCATGGTGAAGACGGAGTTATGTGGTTTGGTTCAAATGGTGGCGTTACTCGTTATGACGAAAACGCTGACAGAAAAGATGACATAATAATGCATTTCAGCGCAAGACGTGATTTACTTGACAACAACGTTCTTGCACTCGAAAGCGACGGTAATTTTGGTGTATGGGCACTTACAGAAAAAGGTGCAACTCACATTAAAATGACAAAAATGAGTATGGAAGAAAAGGCAAAGCTTCTTACAGAAGAAACTCATAAATACGTTGACCGCCGTGGAATGACAAGCCAAAAGAGATTAGCAGAGCCAGGTAACGTAAAATCTGCAGTTTCTTATGGTCACTCAGATAACGATGGTTCTTTCACAGTAGGTTTTTCTATTGGTGAAATCTTCCGTTACGCTACTCTTAAAAAAGAGCTTGGCGATTACGCACCTGAAACTCTTAAAGCAAGAGAGTCTGCAACACGTGCGTGTGAAGCTTGTCTTCTTTTAATGTATATTGCAGGCCGTGGTAACGGTTTTGTTGCACGTTCATATTTAACAACTGCAGAGCCTATTCCAGATGACGGCTTATTCTATAAGAAAAATGGCGAAACTGCAGTTTGTGTTACTACAACTGATTCTCAAAAGAAAAAGTTAGTTGGTAAAGAGATTAAGGCAGATGCACCAATTCCAGAAAGACTTAAAAAGCTTTACACAAGCGAGGGCTTTTCTGATACAGATATCGTTTATAAAGGTGACACAAGTAGTGACGAAATTACTCACCACTATATTCATCTTTTAGTAGCTCACGAATTTTTAGGTCGTGAAGACCCTGAACTTGATGCAATAATTAAAGAAGCAGCAGTCAACACAATGAATCATATCATTGAGGGTGGCTATGCGATTATTGAAATTGATGGCAACCCAACAACCTGGGCAAAGTGGAATTTAGATTATTTCAACAGCTATATGGGTTGGGCAGACGCTTGTCTTAATGCCGCAGAGCTTTTAATGTATTTTAAAGTTACAATGAGAGTTACAGGCGAAAAAGGTAAATGGGAAGAAGAATATAATAAGCTCCTTTATAAAGACGGCTACAAAGAATTAGTTACAAAGCACTTTGATCGCTTCCATCAGGTAGCTTTAGCTGGTGGACTCGATGACCGTGAAGAAATTATGTATGGTGACCATATGTTAGCAGTTCTTTCATTCTGGGGACTTACTACTCTCGAAAACGACCCTGAATTAAAAGAGGTTTACAGAGAAGGCTTCAGAAGCTGGCGTTATTCATTACAACCAGAATATAACCCTGGTTATGATTTCTTATACTTCCTTTCTGACCCTGACAATGCAAAGCCAGATGCAGAAAGAATAAGAACATGGTTCTATCGTTTCAATACGTCAAGAATTGCAAGTGGAGTTTCTTTGACTTCACGTATAGATTATCCGCAAAAATTATTTATGGGTGACTATAAAGAAGTTTCAGCGTTACCACCTAATGACGAGCATTTTATTGCAAAATATGACCGTGATCCATTAGAATTCAAAAACGAAGACAGTGGCGGTGCGGGTGTTGTTGAAGGCTGTTACCCTTACACCTTTGCTTATTGGATAGGCAGATATTTCGGATTTATAGCGGAGGCTGAATAATATGGATAAGACAATAAGACTTATAGGTAATGCTCACCTTGACCCAATCTGGCTCTGGCGTTGGCAAGAGGGTTGTGGCGAAGTTTTGCAGACTTTCAGAAGCGCATTAGACAGATTAAATGAATATAACGATTTTGTTTTCACTTGTTCTTCTGCCGCTTATTATAAATGGGTTGAAGATATTGACCCAAAAATGTTTGAAGAAATTAAAGCGATGGTAAAAAAAGGCAGATGGGTGCCAGTTAACGGTTGGTGGGTACAACCAGACTGCAATATGCCAAGTGGTGAAAGCTTTGCTCGTCAGGCTCTTTACAGTCAGCTTTATTATAAAGAAAAATTCGGTAAAATATGTAAAACAGGCTACAATGTAGATTCATTCGGTCACAGCGCATTTTTACCACAATTCTTAGTGAATGCGGGTATGACTGGCTACGTTATGCACCGCCCAGGCACTCACGAAAACAAAGAAATTCCAGAAAATCTTTTCTGGTGGGATAGTGCCGATGGCTCAAGAATTATGACCTACAGAATTCCTGAGGGGTACGGTGGAAGTGGAAAAAATGCACTCGACAGAAAAATGCAGGATATGGAAGAAAGAGCAAACGAAACTGGTCACGGAATGATGCTCTTTTATGGTGTTGGTAACCACGGTGGCGGACCAACAAAGGGTGATATTGAATATTTAAGAGAAAATTTAAGACGTGAAGGCTTTAATGACCTTGAATTCAGCTCACCTGACGATTTCTTTGAAGAATTAATGACTCAGCCACTCGATTTACCTTCCTGGAATGACGAGTTACAGCATCACGCAAGTGGTTGTTATAGTGCAACCTCACTCGTTAAAGAATTAAACAGAAAGTCAGAAAATCTTTTAGCATCTGCTGAGAAATGGGATACTATTTCTTCAATAGTAACTGATTCAAAGGCTGAAACAGAAGAATTTAAAAAGGCTTGGCGTGAGGTTTGCTTTAACCAGTTCCACGATATTTTATGTGGTTGCTCAATAAGAGAAGCGTATGAAGATGTTAAAATGAGCGAGGGCTACGCTCAGAATATTGCATCAAAATCATATAACAATGCAGCTTTAAGAATTGCAAGAAGAATTGACACCTGGATTGATGGTGTTGACAAGGCAGTTTTAGTTGAAAACACAAGCAACCAGGTAGCTTTAGGAAACGGCTTCCCAAGACCTGTTGTAGTTTTTAACCCACATTCTTACGACGTTGAAATTCCTGTAAGAGTTCATCACCCATCAAAAGCAGTTAAGGATAGTGATGGAAAGTCAGTTCTTTTCCAAAACGTAAGAGCATCAAGAAGTAATGACAATCATTTAGATACGTTATTTATGGCTAAAATTAAGCCATTGGGCTATGCTACATACTGGCTCGAAGCAGATTGTGACGCTAAGGCAGAAAAAGAAGTAACTGCTGAGCAGAACTTCTTTATGGAAAATGAGCACATTATGGTCGCTTTCGACAGAGAAACAGGTTACATTAAAAACCTTGTTAATAAAGAAAACGGCGTAGAATATGCAAGTGAAAACTTTGTTGCAATTCCAACAGTTATTAGTGACGAAGAAACTGACACCTGGGCACACAACGTGTTTAAATTCCATAACGTAAAAGGCTTTATGGAGCTTCAGTCTATAAAGAGAATTGAAGATGGTGCACTTCGTAGTGTTATAAGAACAGTTCACAAATTCAATGACTCTTACTTAACACAGGATTTCATATTGGCAAAAGGTCAGAAAACGTTAAGAGTAGATTGCAAGGCTATGTGGCAGGAAAAATTCTCACTTCTTAAAATGTCTTTTGCAGTAGGTGGTGAAGACGAAATTTCTACCTACGAAATTCCTGGTGGATTTATTAAGAGACCTTGTAATGGTGAAGAAGAACCAGCACTTAACTGGGCAGACGTTACTGCAACTATAAATGGCAAACGTAGTGGTATTGCAATAATGAGCGATTCAAAATACAGCTATGACTGTGTTGGCACTGAATTAAGACTTACCGCTTTAAGAAACGTTATTTTTGCAGACCATTATTCTGACCGTCCTGAAGCAAATTTCGATTTCACAGATGAAGGCTTAAACAGATTTTCTTACGGAATTTATCTTCATAGTGGCGAAGCAGAAAATAGCGACGTTATGAAAGAAGCACATATTTTCAATAATAATATTGTTGCAGTTCCTGAAAGCTACCACAAGGGTGATTTAGACCCAGTTGACAGCTTTATGTACGTTGATGCTGATAATGTAGAAATTACAGCACTCAAGCGCTGCGAAGATGGTAGCGGTGACCTTGTTATTCGTCTTTATGAAACAAAGGGTATTGACTGCACAAGAGTTATGTTAATGTCTAAGCTCTTTGATAACGGCTTCTGGTTTGATATTAAAAAGCACGAAGTAAAAACCTTCCGTGTTCGCAGAGATTTAACAGTTTTAGAAACCAATTTCCTTGAGGGAATTGTGTAACAAAAAGGTGGTCATTTGACCACCTTTTTTAGTGCTGAGTGCAAAGTGCTGAGTGCTGAGTTTCGGGGCTACGCCGTAATTATAATAATTGGCTGTAAATGTTAATTTATTTTTTCATTTGGTACCAATGGATAGTATTATAAAAAAATAACTATATTCTTTCATTTTCAGATTTAGCAGCAATCTAAAAATGCGAGAATGTAGTTTTTGTTATACATACTTAATTATAATCAAGCCGTAAGGCTTCCTTAACTCAGCACTTTGCACTCAGCACTCAGCACTTATTTTCAAATTTCTGAAAAGTGTGTTATAATTAAAAAAATTTAAAAAACTTTGTAAGATTTTTCATTTTGCTTAGTCTTATAGGTGAAAGGGGTGAAAAAGTGACCGATTTTGAAAAAATTTATAATGAATATTTTAATGATGTTTATCTTTATATAAAACGTCTTTCAGGCGATGAACACGTAGCGGAAGAAATAACGAGCGAAACGTTTTTTAAAGCGCTCAAATCAATTGACAATTTTCGTGGCGAATGTGAAATAAGAGTGTGGCTCTGCCAGATTGCAAAAAATAGTTATTATACTTACGTAAAGAAAAACTCTAAAGTTCAGGACGTTGATGAAACTGAATTAATAAATCTACCCGATAATAAAAATAACGTTGCAGATGAAGTTCAGAGTAAATTGCAGGCGTTTGCAATACAAAAAGTACTGCACGAAATAGATGAACCATACCGTGAGGTTTTTATGTGGCGTGTTTATGCCGATTTAAGCTTTAAAGAAATTGCCGGCATCTTCAATAAAAACGAAAACTGGGCGTGTGTCACTTATCACCGAGCAAGAAAACTTATAAAAGAAAGACTGGAGAGTGAGAAAATATGAAAAATGAATGTAAGATAGTTTCTGACCTTTTACCTTTATATTTAGAAAACCTTGTGTGCGAAGAAACCGAGAATTTTGTTAAAAATCATTTATCTGAATGTGAGAGTTGTAAAAAGGAATTTGAAGCATTACAAAGTGGTGATGACTTAAAAGAAGTCTTTGAGGAAGAACCTACAAAATCAGTAGAAGATATTAAACCATTTAAAAAGATAATGAAAAAAATGAATATGCAAGTGCACAGTATTTCTTACTTGTTAATTATATTTTTCATATTCTTCGGTTTTCTTTCTATGGATAGTGGAGACGTGTTTTATAACAGTTTAATAATGCCGATAGTTGGTGTTTTCGGTTATATAATTTTCAGATTCAGAGCATTTTATAAATTACCGATTTTGCTTCTTGTTATTAACTTGTTAGCGTGTCTTTTAAACTTTGCAGACGTTGAACTTTATGATATATTCTTCTGGACTGCAATATTCACAGCGTTCGTGTTCGCTGGAATTATAATAGCATTCTTAATACACTTTGCTCTTAGAAAGGAGAAGTAATTATGAAAAAGAAGATTTTAAAGGTTTTAGCACTAATTTTAGCAATCGTTTTAATAATTGGTATCGGTCTTTTTGCAAATGCATTAGTAGGCAACCCTGTTTCAAAATTTTTGGCAACAAAAGGTGCTGAGGAGCATTTAGCTAAAAATTATGGTGACAAAGATTTTGTAGTCGAAGAAGTAACTTATGACTTTAAAACTGGTGGATATTACGCAAGGGTAACTTCACCAACAAGTATAGACAGTCATTTTTCATTGTCGTTTGATTGGTTGGGAAAACTTATAATTGATAGCTACGAGGAAGTTACGAGTGGTTGGAATACCGCTTATAGAATCGGTGAAGAGTACAGAAAAGAGGTTGATAAAGTCTTTGAAAACAATGAGTTCCCGTTTTTTATGCATATTTCTCATGGTGATATAGAATTCACATCAAAAGAATATGGTGAAGACTCTTCAAGACCTGACTATGCAATATATAAAGAAACTCTTGAAATAGATGGTATTTATGATATAGATGAGCTTGGTAAAAAAGCAGGGAAGCTTACAATATATATTTATAACAGAGATGTATCACCTGAAAAACTCGCAGAAATACTTTTAAATTTA